>DATAAL010000146.1:0-16807 GCA_036260145.1 Longimicrobiaceae bacterium
ACCTCCTTGAAGATCGGGTCCTGGTCCGCCGCCCATTCGTCGAACAGGTAGATCGGGCGGTCCTCCATGTACGCGGTAAGCAGGGCGAGTCGCTTCCGCTGGCCCTGCGAGAGCGCGATGGTGGACAGCTTCCCGTTCTCCACCCGGACCTTGTGGGTGAGCTGGAGCTGCGCGAGGTAGTGCGCCGCCCGGTCGTCCGTGTCCTCCGCCTCCATCCCCAGCAGGCTCTCGAACAGGTAGAAGTCGGAGAAGACCACGGAGAACTGGTGCAGGTACTCCGTCCGGTTGGCATCCGTGATCGGGAGGCCGTCGAAGCGCACCTCACCGGCTTCCGGGGCGTACAGCCCTACCAGAAGCTTGGCCAGAGTGGTCTTCCCGCTCCCGTTCCCACCTACGAGGAACACGATCTCCCCCGGCCACAGGGTGAGATTGATCGGCCCCAGGGTGAAGCAGCTCTCCTCCCCCTCCCGGTGGTATGCATGGGTGACCCCCGCCAGCTCCAGGCTGGTCCAATCCTCCACGGGAGTCGGGGCGGGAGCGCCGGTGACCCGTAGCGCCGGACCCCGGCCGCCGTCCAGGGAAAGCCCCAGCTCCTCCACCTTCTGGAAGGAGATCCGCGCGCGGGCGAGGTTGGGGATCACTTCCAGGATGACCTCCATGGGGGTCATCATGTACAGGAGGATCAGAGCGTACCCCGTCATCGTCTTCAGCTCCACCGTCTCGAAGGCGGGGATGACGAAGATGATGGAGCCGATCATCCCGAAGACCACCAGCTGTCCCCACCCCGCCGCCGCGCTGAAGATGGTCGACGAGATCACCATCAGTCTCCGGAGCGCCCCTCCGGTACGGTCCAGGTCGCGGATCACCGCGTCCTGCCGGGGGAGGTGGAGCTTGAGCTCCTTAAACCCGCCCGTGATCGCCCGGAAGTGGCCGTACAGCTCGTCCGCCTGCTCTCGGCCCTCCCGCTGGTACGCCGTTCCCTTGAGCACGGGGAACTGGTAGGTCACCACGCCGATTGCCAGGAAGACGAGGACGGCCAGGAGCACCTTCCACGACAGCAGTCCCAGGTAGATCAGCGAGCCGACCACAATGGCGCTCTGCACGAAGAAGTTCGGGAGCATCTGGAGCGCCATGACCACGCTGGCCACGTCCTGAGTCAAGGCGGCCAGGAGCCGGTGCGAGCCGAGCTCCTCCAGCCGGGCAAGCGGCGCAGCCAGAATCCGCCGCGAGAGCTGTTTCCGGAGCTCCAGGACGGTGTTCTGCCCGAGCAGCGACAGGATATACGACGACGAGGCGCGCGCCGTGGGGAGGAGGAGGCAGAGCCCGGCGAACGTCCACACCAGGCGGGTGTCGGTCCAGGGGCGCGGAGTGTACAGCGCGCTGTTGATCAGCGCGAGCAGTGCCGCGTTGCTCGCGCCGCTGATGATGCCCGAGAGGATCGCGAGGGTCACTACCCCCGGTGACCTGCGCAGGAGCAGAAGAAGAAGCCTCATAGATGCGTCTGGCCGGGGGTAGGTGCGCTCATCAATGGATCACGCGCGAATCCGCCGTGAGGCGTACGTCCCGCGACTTGCGCAGATCCCGGGCGATGTTGACCCGCTTCAGCCAGCGGTCGGTCCCGTCGTAACGGGCCTGGAACGGCTTGCGGCCGTGCACCGCCTTGAAGTTGTCCACGAAGAGGAAGTCTCCCGGGAGGAGCACCTGGTCCTCGATGACCGAGTCCACCTGCCGGATCAGCTCGTCCAGTGCCGCCTGTGCCTCGGTGCTGTCGCGCACGGGATCCATGAAGTACGGGTCGAGCCGCAGGTACGGAGAGTCCATGCCGCCCGAGAGCACCGCGATCTTCTCCGGCGAGTCCCACATCTTCTCGATCTTGGCGTACGCGCGCTGGAGAAGCGCCTCCTCTTCGGCGGAGCGGCCGTTCTTCTGCCCGCGGTTCTTCGCCAGGTGCGACTCATCCGGACGGATGGTGAAGTGTGGCTCGGAGAGGATGCGGAGCTGCTCCGTGGTGAGGCGGACGCGCTTCAGCGAGCCGAAGGTGGTGGGGACGTTGTCGGGATTGCGGAGGCACATCAGCCCCAGGTAATCGCCCCGGTAGGGGTGGAAGGCGTCCTCGGTGTGCCATGTCAGGAGCTCCTCGCTCCCGCTCCCGAGTTGCTCCTTCTCATGACCCTGGATCGGGAAGATGTCGTGCACCATTCGCCCGTCCTGCTGGGTGGACCAGCCGATCACGTCCCCCAGCAGTGAACCGAACAGGACCAGGAGGATCTCCTCCTCAATGGTGTTGTTCGCCGGGTCCTTCTCCCTCCAGTGCTTGGGCGTGGGCCCGATCTTCGCCTGGTCTACCGGGTAGCCGGAGATGACGCACAGGGCCTCTGCGGGCTCGGTGAGCCGGAACTCCCGCAGCGCCCCGCGCACGCGCCGGGGAAGCTCATGAGCGTACAGGTCCGCTTCGCGCAGGAAGAGCGGGTTCTCCGGAGACTGGTAGCGCGAAGCGATGTCCCTGAGCAGGACCTGGATCTGTTCGATCTCGTCGCTGGCGAGCACGAACTTGGACATGACTACCTCTCCTATCGTCGATGGAAAATGGACAGGGATCCGGTTGCGAATCCGAGGGAGCCTCCCCGAGAAGATCCCTCTCTTCGCCGCGGGCACGAGCCCGCGGTCACTATATCAGCGCAGGCACCGCCGTCTGCTGAAGAAGCTGCGAGAGCCGGGAGAGCCCGGCCTCCAGTGCCTCAGTGGAGCGGCCGAAGCCGAGCCGCACGTGCTCGGGGTGGCCGAAGCAGTTCCCCGGGACCAGGAGGACCCGGTGCTCCCGCGCCAGCCGATGGCAGAACTCCTCCACGTCCGGCACGCTCACGAGGCGCGGAAAGGCCGTGACACCCCCGGCGGGCGGCGTCCACTCCACGATATCACGGTGCTCCTCCACCCACGCCGCGAGCACGCTCCGGTTCCTGCGCGCGAGCCCCACGCGCTCGTCCAGGAGGCGGTCGGCGCGGTCGATCGCCCGCTCCGCGATCATCTCGACGAGGGGCGAGAGGTGCAGGGTGACGTAGTCGCGTACCCGGATCAGCTTCTCGAGCACCTCCGGAGAGGCGAAGCACCACCCTACGCGCAGCCCCGGGAGGCCGTACGCCTTGGAGAACGTCCCCATGGACACCGCGCGCTCGTACTTGAGGACCGGCTCGGGGAGCGGCGGCGCGTCGTAGGTCAGCTCGGCGAAGGCGTTGTCCCACACCAGGTACGCCCCCACCGCCGCGCAGGCGGCGATCAGCGCATCCTGCTCCTCCGGGGTCACGGAAGCACCGGTAGGGTTGTGGGGGAAGTTGACCACCACCATCCGCGTGCGGGAGGTGATCAGCCGCTTCGCCTCGTCCATGTCCGGGGCGAAGGCGTTCTCGGGCCGGAGCGGCCAGGTCTTCAGCGCGCACCCCAGCGCCCCGGCGATCTCCCGGAGCTGCGGATAGCACGGGTCGAGCACCACCACCTCGTCGCCCGGCCGGAGGAGAGCGTGGTCCAGGAGGAAGTTGGCCTCGCTGGAGCCGTGCGTCGCCATCACCCGGGTGGTGTCGCCCCCCAGCCACCGGTCAGCCAGGGCGCGGCGGAGCCCGTCCCCGCCCAGCGTCATGGAGTCGTGGAAAACGATCCGGTCGAAGTCCGCCTCCGTGATTCCGAGGAGGCGGCGGAGGTCCACCATCGAGTAGTCGTCCACCCCGCTGCTCCCGATATCGATATCGGTGTCGAAGTAGTAGCGTCGCATCCAGTTCTCGAGGAGCGCCGGCGGCAGCAGCATGGGTCGTCCGGAGTGGGGGTGACTCGTTGGTTCGCTCGGCGGCTCGCTCAGCGGAGAGCGAGCCGGATCAGGTCCTCGGCAACCGCGTGCACCAGCTCCTGACGGGCGCCGTGCAGGAAGAAGTGCCCGCCCGGGAACATCCGCAGACGGAACGGACCCCGCGTGTGCTCCTTCCAGCCGGAGAGGTGCTCCCGGGATACATCGGGATCGGCCAGTCCCCCGAAAGCCGACACGGGGAGATCCAGCGGCTCCCCCTCCACGTAGGAGTACGTCTCGCAGATCTCGAAGTCGGCACGCAGGATCGGCGCGAACAGCTCCATCAGCTCGGGGTGCTGCAGGATCTCCTCCGGAGTCCCGTTCAGGTTCCGCAGCTCCTCCTGGAACTCCCCTTCGGGGAGCGCGTGGAGCGGACGCTTGTCGCTCGGGCACTGAGGGGCCCGGCGGCCGGAGACCAGGAGGTATTCCGGGAGGACCCGGGACTCGTCGCGCAGGCGTCGCGCGAGCTCGAAGGCCACCAGCGCCCCCATGCTGTGTCCGAAGAACGCGAAGGGGATGTCCAGGTACGGCGCCAGCTCCCCGGCCAGCAGGTCGACCAGCACACTCAGCCGGGTGACCGGCGGCTCGACGAACCGGTTCCCGCGCCCCGGCAGGTGAACCGGGCAGAGCTGGACCTCTGGCGGGAGGGTGCTGCTCCAGCTCCGGAAAACAGCCGCTCCTCCCCCCGCGTACGGGAAGCAGAAGAGACGGAGGCGGACCCGGGAGCCCGGCCTCTCGAAATCGATGCAGGAGCTGGTCTGCTTGACGGTGGACAAGGCCCGGTACGTTGGAGCTGTGAAAGGTACTGCGCCGGATCCGGTATTCTCTGACCGTTTCTGTACGTATCGAGGAGCCGGTCGAGCGGCCTCACGAGACGCACGGGAGTGCCCCGGGGCGGGGTTCCGCCCCGGGGTGTGAGCCCGGCTACTTCAGCGGGATCCAGTAGGTGGCCTTGAGGGCCAGGATGTTGTCGCCCGCGGCGGAGAAGGTGTCCCACAGCGAGCGCGGGTCTACCAGCCGGCCCTGATCCAGCTCGTCGTAGCGATCCTGCTGCCAGACCAGGAACAGGGTGCTCCCCGGACGCCACTCCCAGCGCAGCACCGCGTTGCTCCGGAAGGAGCGCACGTTGAAGTCTCGGTAGCGGATCTGGAAGTAGTCCCGGAGTGGGTCCGGCCCGTAGATGACCCGGTAGGGACCTTTCTCCCCCTGCGGCCGCGTCACCGTGGTGCCGCTGGTCCCGTAGATCGAGAGGTCACGGCTCCGTGGCTCTGGCAGCTCCCCGTGGTCGTAGAAGCGCCCGCTCGCGGCGAAGGGCTCCGCGTACAGCCCGAGAGAGAGGTCCGGCGCGATCGTGTAATCGAGTCGGAGCTGCGCCGAGACGGTGCTCCGCTCCACCGTGGAGAAGATGTACCGGTCGCCGTATGTGGCCGTGGGCCCGCTGCGGCCACCGATCCTCCCGATGTACTGCTGGGGATCCACGGTCCGCTCGTAGTAGGGGTCGAGCGAGAACTGCCACGCGGGGTGGGGGCGGTGGGTGATCCCGGCCCCGAAGCTGTACGTCTGGTGCCCCAGCTCGCTCTTGCCGTACGAGGTGCTGGCACGGACGCGCGTGGTGGCGGCCGAGCTGTTGGCCATCCGGATCTGGAAGTAGGGGTAGCGGGGAAGTCCCGCCAGCGGCCCCCCGCGGGTCAGGTCCTCGCTGTTCGCCCGCCCGTCGATCCACGAGCTGAACACCGTCTGCCAGAAGTTCTTCCAGGTGATTCCACCGTCCAGCCGGGTGCTCCCCCAGGTCCGGACGCCGCCGAAGTTCCATCCGTCCTCACGGGTGACACTGACCCGGTAGTTGCGGACGAGCTTCCCCGGACGGGTCTCGCGATAGGTGAGGGAGAGGAAGTTCCAGATGTCGTCCGCGGTCCGGTTGCGCCCCACATCGTTGATCTCGAAGCCGGGGGAGCGGATCTCCAGCGAGTTGCTCCACAGCCAGTGCTTGCCGCCGACCTTGGCGGCGCTCAGGCCCACGGTGTACCCGGAGAGCGAGGTGCTGCCGGGCTCGAACTCCACGTGGTCGGCGTCCGGGCGCTGGAAGTAGCGCGCCGGAGCCCTCTGGAGCTGGCCGATCACCGCGGAGTCTCCCTCCACGAAGCTGTACCCCACGTACCCGTTCACCTCGTAGTTGCCGCGATCCAGCAGGAGGTTCCAGTCCACGCCCCCCGCGAGGGAGGTCCGCGGGAGGTACCCGCCGATCGGGCTGCCTTCCGACAGGTCGCGCCGCACCCCCGTGAAACTCAGCCCCACGGTGGAGCCGGAGGGCCCGAACTCCTGCTGGCCGCGGAGCACGGCGTACCCGGCGCGCGACCCCACCTGTACGCGGTCGAAGGACTCGACCCCCAGGGAGTCGACCGAGAAGGTGCGCGCGTACTCCCGGTCGGTCACAGCCGCGAGCGCCCCGATCGACATCCCGGAAGCCATGCGGCCGGCGAGCTTCGCCGCCCCCAGGATGGTACTGGTGTTGGGAACGTCCCAGTACGTATAGCCTCCCATCGGGAGACCCGGCGCCGGCCCGTTCGCGCGGAAGACGCCGTCCACCAGGGTGGGCATCGGCGAGGCGCCGATCCGCCGGGAGTAGAAGTACATCGGCCCGTTCCCCGCCAGGAGCTGCCCCGCCTCGGTGAAGAACGGACGGCGCTCGGCGAAGAAGGTCTCGAAAGCGCTCAGGTTCACCTCAGCCGGGTCGGCGTCCACCTGCCCGAAGTCCGGGTTCACGGTGGCCTCCAGCGTCATGTTGGGGCCCAGCCCCATCTTGACGTCGCCGCCGACGCGCGTGGTGTACTCGCTCCCGTCGTCGAACGGGTTACCCTGGCCCGGCTCGGCGGTGAAGTCGGCCCCGCTGGCGACGTAGGGCATCAGCTCGATTCGGCGGGTGGGCCGGATCCCCTTCAGCCCACCGAGGTCCCCGAAGCGGGACGCCCACCCCGGCTGCCGGGGGGGGATCATGACCCAGTAGTCTTCTTCGTTCTTGTTGGGGATGAACCGGCGGATGTTGAGACCCCAGGTGTTCTCGTCCTGGAGGTTGAAGCGAAGCTGCGAGTACGGGATGCGCATCTCGGCCGTCCACCCTAGCGAGTCGCGCTGTGTCTTCGCCACCCATACCGGGTTGAACGACGGGTCGTAGACCCCCTCCCGGTCCACAGGGTGGTACCAGTCGAGGCGGACACCGGAGGCGGTGACCCCGAAGGTGTAGGCGGTGCGGCGGTCCAGATAGGTGTCCAGGATCACGAGGATCTGCTCGGACTGTGCACCGGCGTCGCGTCGGGACATCGGCGCCTGGATCCGGGCCGGGTCGGCGCTGTACATGCGCGCGCCAACGTAGAGCGCGCTTCCGTCGTACGCGAAGCGGACCTCCGTCCGCTCGGTGCTGGGCTGACCCTCGGCGGGCTCCTTCTGTACGAAGTCGGTCACGGCAGGCGCACTCTGCCAGTGCTCCTCGTCGAGCCGGCCGTCCACGGAGGGGGAGCGGCCCTCAATCCGGACGGCGGTCACCTGCTTCCGCTCCACGGGCGGCGCCTGCGTCTGCGAAGGCTGCTGCTGGGCCAGGGCGGCTACACCGTGCAGGAGGAGGGCGCTGCAGAGGGCCGGAGCAGCGCGGCGCCACGATGGGGGAGAAAAGTTCATCGGAGAGAGAGAGTTGGGGAGGGGCAGCCCACCCATGTGGATGATTCGTGTCTCAAAATATACGTAGGTGGAATCGCCGTCAACTTCACCCGACCACGGGCTCACCCGAGTGGAATCCCGGTGCGCGCGGAAACCCTGCGCAGCTCCTCGAGCACGGGGCCGATCACCGGCACTCCCCGGGCGCGGCGCTCTTCCTCGGCGCGCCGGTTGGGGTCGCCGGGGATGCTGGGTCCCGGGGTTCCCGCCGCCGGCCGGGTTCCCCGGATGGTGCGGATCCAGTCGTCGGCCTGCCGTTTGAACTCCGCCGGGTCGATGAACCCGTCGATGCGGAGCGCCAGGAAGAAGTGGCCGACTCCCTTCCCCACGTACCGCGGCGGGGTCGGGAGGTTGGCCGGGAAGGGCGGCGGGTACGGTCCCCAGTTCGCCCCGCTCAGCACCGCCGACAGCATGTCCACCATGGTGGCCAGGCAGTACCCCTTGTGGCCGCCGTGCTGGAAGTCGCCGCCCAGGGGGAGGAGCGCCCCTCCGTTGAGCATCGCGTCGGGATCGGTGGTCATCCGCCCATCCCGGTCCACAGCGCACCCCTCCGGGATCCGCTCCCCCCTCCGGGCCGCGTGCTCGACCTTGCCGAACGCCATGGCGCTGGTGGTGATGTCGATCACTACCGGCGGCTCCTCGCCGGCCGGGAACGCCACGGCGAGCGGGTTGGTCCCCAGCATCTTCTCGGCGCCCCACAGCGGGGCCACCTGGGGCGGCGAGTTGGTCATCGCCAGGACGATCAGGTCGCGCCCGAGCCCCTGGAGGGGGTAGTACTCGCCGATCCCGAAGTGGTTGCTGTTGTTGACCGCCACCGATCCGCACCCCACCGCCTCCGCCTTGTCCATGGCGATCCGGTTGGCGCGCGGACCGACCACCAGCCCCAGCCCGTTGTCGCCGTCTACCGTGGCGGTGGCGGGCGTCTCCCGGACGATCCGGATCTCGGGGCGTGGGTTGATCCACCCCAGCGAGAACATCTCGAAGTACTGCCCCAGCCGCGCCACGCCATGGGTGTCGATCCCCCGCAGATCGGCCGTGGCCAGGACGTCCGCCGCGAGACGGGCGTCCTCCTCGGGGACTCCGCACGCCTCGAACACGCGGGCGGAGAAATCCCGCAACCGTTCGATGGGGAAGCGCTCCACCGCCGGGGGCGCCTCCGCGACGGCCGGTGCGTTCTCGTGCATCAGACGCGCGCCCCCTTCAGCACCCGCCCGAGCCGCGCCACCCCCTCCCGGACCCGGTCGGGGTCGCAGTGGGAGAAGTTGAGCCGGATGCAATGGGTAGCGCGGCGTACCTCACCCACGGTGAACGCCTCGCCCGGAAGGAAGGCCACCTGCTCCGTCTCCACCGCCGCCTCCAGAAGCTCCATCCCGTCTACGTCCTCGGGGAGCTCCACCCACACGAACATCCCGCTGGTGGGCGTCCGCCACCGCGCCTCCGTGCCCAGGTGCTCCCACAGCGCCGATATCATGGCGTCGCGGCGGGCAGTGTATTCCCGCCGCAGCAGCGCCAGGTGGTCCGGGAGGAGACCGGCGTCGATGTACGAGGAGATAATGCGCTGGGTGAAGGTGGAGGTGTTGATATCCGTGGCCTCCTTGATGATCCCCAGCGGCCGGATCAGCTCCTCGGGGACCACCAGCCACCCCACCCGCAGCGCAGGGGCGAAGATCTTGGAGAAGGTCCCCATGTAGAAGACCCACCGGTCGTCCAGCGCGCGCATCGGGGGGACGGGTCTGTCGATGAACTGGAAGAAACCGTAAGCATCGTCTTCCAGGACGGGGACACGGTGCTCACGGGCCAGCTCCACCAGCCGGCGGCGTTTGTCGGCGCTGACGCTCACGCCCAGCGGGTTGTTCCCCTCGGTGACCACGTAGATCATTGCCGGACGGGCTCCCGCCTCCAGGTGCGCCTGCACCGCGTCCACGTCGATCCCGGTGTCCAGATCGGTGGGGACGGTGAGGACCTCCGGCTGGAAGGGCTGGATGGCCTGCTGGAACCCGGTGTAGCAGAGCTCCTCGATCAGGACCGTCCCACCCGGATCCAGGAGGAGACGGGTGAGGAGGCTCATCCCCTGCTGCCCGCCGGCGGTGAGGAACACCTGTGCCTCGGTGCACTCCACCCCCCGCCCGGCCATGAGCTCCACCACCTGCCGCTTCAGCGGGAGGAACGGGGGACTGTACTGCAGCGCGGCGGGATCCTTCGCCAGGACCCGCACCGCGGCCTCGCCGAGCCCGGCCGCGGGGAAGAGCTCCGGTGCCGGGAGCCCGAGGCCCAGGGAGAGGATCTCCGGCCGGGAGCTCCGGGTCAGCATGGTCTGCAGCGCCGACGGGCGGATCTCCTGCGCCCAGCGGGCCAGGGGGAGCCCCTCTGCGGCGAGCATCGGGATGGCGGTCATTTCCTCTCGGGTCAGAGGGTGCCGCGGAGCGCCTGCTCGCGCTCGATGGACTCGAAGAGCGCCTTGATGTTCCCCGCCCCGAACCCCTTGGCGCCCCGGCGCTCGATCACCTCCACGAAGAAGGTGGGCCGACCCTCGAGCGGCTCCGAGAACACCTGCAGGAGGGTGCCGTCCTCCTCGCTGTCCACCAGGATCCCCAGATCGGAGATCTCCCGCATGAGCTCCGGATCGAGCTTCCCGACCCGCTCTTCCAGTGCCTCGTAGTAGGTGTGCGGCACGCGGTTGAACTGGATCCCGTTCCCACGGATGGCGCGGATCGCGCGGACGATGTCGTCGGTGAGATACGCGACGTGCTGCGTCCCGGAGCCGCGGTGGAAGTCCAGGTACTCGTCGATCTGCGACTTGCCCAGCCCCTCCTTGTGGGCCGGCTCCTGCATGGGGAACTTGATGCTCCCCGTGGGATCCTCCACCACCTTGGAGTTCATGGCGCTCCGTTCGGTCCACACCATCTCGGCGTGCGACTGGTGGAAGCCCAGGACCTGCGTGTAGAACTCCACCATCGCGTCGAGGTTGCCCTCCTCCAGGCTGACCGCCACGTGGTCGACCGCGGTAAGCCCGGTCGGAACGACCGGACCCATGTTGTCGAAGGGCTGGAACCCGGGGAGGAAGCGCCCCTGGTACCCATCGAGCTGGATGAACGAGTGGACGGTGTCTCCGAAGGCGCCGATGGTGGCCCGGACCACCCGCCCTCGCTCGTCCTCGATGACGGTGGGCTCCATCACCGGCCTGGCGCCGCGCGAGACCGCCGCCTCGAACGCCTTGGCCACGTCGTCGACGGTGAAGGCCACGTCGTGGACGCCGTCACCGTGCCGGTTGACGTGCCGCGCGACCGGGCTGTCCGGGTCGAGGGCGCTGGTGAGCACCAGGCGGATCTTCCCCTGCTCCATGGCGAACGAGGTGCGGTCCCGGACTCCGGTGGCGAGTCCCGCCTTCGCGACCGGACGGAAGCCGAACGCGGTGCGGTAGAAGTGAGCAGCCTGGTAGGCGTTCCCCACATACATCTCCACATGGTGGATACCGGTGAGCTGGACGGCGCTGCGGGGCCGGGGCTCGGAGGTCGCTACCTCTTCTTCGATCTTGAGCATGGCGGTTCGCTCCTGGAATGAAAGGGGGCGATCCGGAGTCGCCCTTCGATACGGAGATGTTCCGGTGTGACCGAACGTTCGTTCGTGCGTGTGGCCGGAGCGGAGTTGCGTTCGCCGTGGCGCACCACGCGCGCCTGCCGGGGCCGGCGTGGCCGGGGGTCGGCCAACCCCGGGCCGCGCCTCAGTCTCAGGATCGACGCTGGATCCGCATCTCGTCCCACATGACGTTCACGATCACCCAGCGCCCATCGACCTTGCCCAGATGCATGTAGTCCACCCACCCGCTCGCGACTAGCTTCACGCTCGCAATGTTCTGGAAGATGTCGAGGATGGTGATGTCCTTGCGCTGATTCGCGACTTCCGTCCGGGTACCGCTCCCGGTGTCCTGTACCAGCGCCGCGGCGGTGAGGTTGTCGAGCTGGTCCTTCCCCGTGCGAGGATCTCCGACGATGATGCGCTTCGCCAGGTTCGGATGGAGGCTGCGCTCCATCCGTGGGGCGTCGGCTTCGTACCACCCCTGGATGTAGTCCGTGACCGTCGCGCGGATGGCCGCAGAATCAGCCGCGCTCTGGGCGGCGGCGGAAGCGGGGGCAAGCAGCACGATGGCGAGTACGAGACCGAGGACTCTCATCGGACGACTCCTTGAGGGTTGGCGGTTGGTATAGCTTCGATCACCGGTTGCAGCGGCGCAGAGCCCGGGGAGTGCGTGCCCCGGCACCTCGGATGCGCAATGGGACGTTTCAGGGCCCGGCAGGCCGCTTTCCCGCACCATGGGTCGTATAATATTCGCATGAAACTTGCCAGATAAGCAACCCCTGGAGCCACCTTCGCGGATCTCGCGTAGAATGCGCCATTGACTCCTGGAGGAACCCGGGAGACAGTTGCGTCAGTCCTCGTCCTGCTCGTGGAGCGTGCCCACCGGGCGCGCCCCCGGACGCGCTCCACGCTGCCGGGTCATCCTCGCCCGGCGAGCCTCAGCCCGGTCCAGGCTCTCCTGCTCGGCCGTCTCCTCCGGCGCGGTTTCCCGCAACCGGTCCAGCTCCCGTGCCAGGTCCGCGAGCGTGGGGAGCTGGAACAGGTCGGCAACGGAGATCTCTCCGCCGAACCGCTCCCGGAGACGGGAGTGGAGCTGTACCAGCAGCAGGGAGTGGCCACCCAGGTCGAAGAAGTTGTCGTGCGCACCCACCCGGTTGACCCCCAGCACCTCGGCCCAGACAGCGGCAACCGCCTCCTCCGTGGGGGTGCGCGGGGGAGTATACGTCTGCTCCACGCCGACGCGCGAGCCCGGGAGGGGGAGGGCGCGGCGGTCGATCTTGCCGTTCGGGGTGAGCGGGAGCGCGTCCAGCGCGACGAACGCGGAGGGGATCATGTGCTCCGGGAGGCCCGCCCTCAGGTGGGCGCGCAGATCCCCGGAAGCAGACACCTCCGATCCCTCCGCGGGCGTCAGGTACGCTACCAGGCGGCGGTCCCCCGGGGTGTCCTCGCGCACCACGACCAGGGCGTCCCGCACCGCCGGGTGAGTGCGCAGCGCGACCTCGATCTCCCCCAGCTCGATCCGGAAGCCCCGTACCTTCACCTGGAAATCGGTGCGCCCGAAGTACTCCAGCTCCCCGTCCGGGCGCCACCGGACCCGGTCCCCGGTACGGTACATCCGCCGCCCCGGATCGGTGCTGAACGGATTCGGGAGGAAACGCTCCGACGTGAGTTCCGACCGCCCCTGGTACCCGCGCGCCAGCCCCGCCCCGGCCAGGTACAGCTCCCCGAGCACCCCGATCGGGACCGGATGGAGGCCCTCGTCCAGCACGTACGCCTGGGTGTTCGCGATGGGACGGCCGATGAAGACCTGCTCCCCGCCCTGCCGGACGACCGAGCTGGTGGAGTAGGTGGTGTCCTCGGTGGGACCGTAGCCGTTGCGGACCGTGTCCACCGTTCCCAGGGCGTAGAGCGCCTGCGCCAGGTCGTTCGGGAGCGGCTCGCCTCCCAGGTTCAGCGTCCGCACGCTTGCCGGGATCCCCCCGGTGCGCAGCAGCTCCGCCGCCGCGCTCGGGACCATGCTGGCGTAGGTGACCGGCTCGGAGAGCTGCGCCAGTTCCAGGACGTTTTCCACCAGCACCAGCGTCCCGCCCCGGCAGAGAGCGCCGAAGATCTCCGCCACCGAAACGTCGAAGTTGATGGAGGTGGAGCCCAGGACCGAAGGCCGGTCCTCCGGCGGGAGCTGCTCCCGCAGCCACCGGAGCAGGACCACGGTGCTCCGGTGCTGGATCGCCACTCCCTTGGGGCGGCCGGTGGAGCCGGAGGTGTAGATGACGTATGCCAGGTTCTCCGGGCGTACTCCGCTCTCCGGAGGCCCGGCGTGCTCCGCGGCGATCCGCGCGCCGTCCGCGTCCAGACGCACCACCTCCAGCCCGGGGAAGGCGAGCACCGCAGCGTGCGGTTCCCGGGTGACCAGGACCCGGGCACCGGCATCGCGCAGCATATACGTCTGCCGCTCCGCCGGATACCCCGGGTCGAGCGGGACGTACGCCCCACCCGCCTTGAGAACGGCCAGCAGCGTGACGATCAGCTCCGGGGTCCGCTCCAGGCACACCCCCACCGTCACCTCGGGACCTATCCCGCGCCCGCGGAGGTGGTTCGCCAGGCGGTTCGCCCGCGCGTCCAGCTCCGCATAGGTCAGCCGCTCCCCGCTCCACACCACGGCCGGGGCATCTGGCGCGCCCGCGGCTACCGCCTCGAACACCTGGTGGATGCAGCGTTGATCGTCGGGGAGGGCGTGGGCCGCGGCTGCCTCCAGGGCGCGGCGGTAGCGCTCCCACGGCGTCTCCGGGACCAGGTACGAGGAGGCGAGGATGGTCCCCTCGGTGGGGCCGTAGAGGACGCGGATCTCCGCGCAGGGGAACGCCGCCCGCATCCCGGACACCAGGTCCGCGGCGACGGCCTCCCCACCGACGAACGCGCCACGTACCCCGGGAAGCGCCCCCGCCTCCGAGGCCCGCACCGCCCGGACGACTTCTGCCATGAGGGAGGGAACCGCGTGCAGCATCGTCACCCCCTCCATGCCGCGGAGCAGGGCACCGGGATCGAGCACCTGCTCGCGGCGGAGGACGCGCGTCGTCCCCCCGGAAACCAGGGGCACCACCGTCTCGAAGAGCCAGATATCGAAGGCGTACGACGAGACGCACGGCATCACGTCCCCGGGGCGGAAGCCGAACGCCTCGCGGCTGGTCCACAGCAGGTTGGCGAGGCTGGCGTGCTCCACCCGCACCCCCTTGGGACTGCCCGTCGAGCCGGAGGTGTAGATCAGGTACGCCAGGCTTTCCGGCCTCGCCCCGTCCTCCAGCCGCGTCCCCGGCCCTGCGGCGATCCGCGCCGCGTCCGCGTCCAGGCGGACCGTGGCGCGTCCAGCCGCCTGGAGCGCATCGGCGAGCGCGCCCTGCGTCACCAGGACGGGAGCCCCGCAATCCTCCAGCAGATAGCGGATCCGCTCCGTCGGGTACGCGGGGTCGAGCGGGACGAAGGCGCCTCCCGCCTTGAGAACCGCCAGCAGAGCGACCACCATCTCGAGGCCCCGCTCTACGCACACCCCGACGGGGACCTCGGGGCCGACGCCGAGACCCCGCAGGTAGTGTCCGACGCGATTGGACCAGGCGTCCAGCTCGGCGTAGGTGAGGGTCCGCTCCTCGAAGGCGAGCGCCGGAGCGTCGGGCCGCAGCGCGGCCTCCGCCTCGAACAGGTGGTGTACGCAGCGTCCGCGCGGCGTCTCCATCCCGGTTGCGTTCCACTCCACGAGCACCCGGTGCCGCTCCCACGCGGGGAGGAGCGGGAGCTCGGCGACGGGCACCTCCGGGGTCGCCGCCATCCCGTCCAGGAGCACGACGAGGTGCTCCAGCATACGGTCGATCGTCTCCGGGTCCCACAGCTCTGTCCGGTACCCGAGCGATCCGCCCAGGCGCTCGCCCTCGTCCGTGATGCCGAGGGACAGGTCGAACTTCGCGGCCCCGGTCCCCACCTCCAGGGTGTCCAGCCCGGCGTGGCCCAGGCGCAGGGTCGGCCGGTCGGAGTTCTCCAGCGAGAGAGCCACCTGGAAGAGCGGAGAATGGCTCAGGGAGCGCTCCACCCCCAGCTCCTCGACGAGCTTCTCGAACGGCAGGTCCTGGTGCTGGTAGGCGCCCAGCGTGGTCTCCCGCACCCGGCGCAGCAGCTCGCGCGCATCCGGACGCGCCGACAGCTCCGTACGGATCACGAGCGTATTCACGAAGAAGCCGATCAGCCCCTCCACCTCCACCCGGCTGCGCCCCGCGATGGGGGTGCCAACCACCACGTCCTCCTGTCCGGAGTAGCGTGAGAGCAGCGCCTGCCACCCCGCCATGAGGGCCATGAAGAGGGTGCTCCCCTCGCGCCGGGCGAGCGCCCGCAGCGCGGCCGTGGCACCCTCCGGGACGAGGAGGGGATGGCTCTCTCCCGCCGAACCCGCGATCCGCGGGCGTGGACGGTCGGTGGGGAGCTCCAGCACGGGCGGGGCGTCGGCCAGGCGCTCCTTCCAGTAGGAGAGCTGGCGGTCCAGCACCTCTCCCTCCAGCCAGGCGCGCTGCCAGGCGGCGTAGTCCGCGTACTGCACCGGGAGCGGAGGAAGCGGCGAGGGAACGCCCCGCTGCATCGCCGCGTAGAGCGACGTGACCTCCCGGACCAGCACCTCCATTGACCAGCCGTCGCTGACGATGTGGTGCATCGTCAGGAGGAGGGCGAACTCCTCCTCCCCGCTCCGCACCACGACGGCTCGCAGAAGCGGACCCCGGGCCAGGTCGAAGGGGATCTCGGCCTCCGCGGCCGCCAACCGCAGCACGACCGCTTCCCGGTCCGCCTCCGGGATCCCGCGCAGGTCGATCTCCGGGAGCCGTGCCTCGCCCGGGGGCAGGATCACCTGGACCGCCCGTCCGTCCACCCGCCGGAAGACGGTGCGGAGCGACTCGTGGCGCGCGACGATCTCCTCCAGGCAGCGGCGCAGCACGCCGATGTCCAGGCTCCCCCGGACGCGCAGCGCGCTGGGGATGTTGTAGCTGGCGGTACCCGGTTCGAGCTGGTCGATGAACCAGAGCCGCTGCTGCGCGAACGAAAGGGGAAGCGGCCCCCCCCTGGGCACCGGCACGAGGGGAGGCACGGCTACCCCCCGTCCGTCCCGCAGCGCCGCGTCCACCTGTTCGGCGAGCGCGCCGAGCGTCGACGACTCGAACAGCACGCGCACTGGCACCTCGGCCCCGAACGTCTCCCGGATGCGGGAGACGACCCGCGTCGCGAGCAGCGAGTGACCTCCGAGGTCGAAGAAGTCGTCGCCGGACGCGACGTGCTCCACGCCGAGGACCCCCGACCAGATCCCCGCCAGCACCTCCTCGGTGGGCGTCCGGAGTGCGACGCGCGAGTCCTCGTCGGACGCGAGGCTCTCCGGAGAGGGGAGAGCACGGCGGTCGAGCTTCCCGTTGGGGGTGAGCGGGAGCGCCTCCAGCACCACGAACGCTGACGGCACCATGTATTCCGGGAGCCGCAAGCGCAGGTACGAGCGCAGCGCCGCCGGCACCGGAACCTCGGCTCCGTCGCGTCCCACCAGGTACCCCACGATCCGCCGGTCCCCCGGCATGTCCTCCCGCGCCACCACCACCGCCTCCCCTACGGCCGGGTGCTCCCGTAGCGCCGCCTCCACCTCCCCCGGCTCGATCCGGTACCCCCGCACCTTCA
>DATAAL010000147.1:0-2067 GCA_036260145.1 Longimicrobiaceae bacterium
GACGGCCCGAAGGGGCGAGACCCGGGGCAGTATCCGGGGCTCGACTCCGTTACGCACGGTGGTATCGTGCGTTACGGAGCCGCAGCCCGACCCCCGCGCCAGCGGGGGCACGCCCGAACCCGCCGTTCAAAGCCGTTCCGACCTACCCTGCGTCGGAACCCCCTACCGGTCCGGGTCCAGGATCTCGTCGATCCGGTGCACCGCCCCCTGCAGGTGCAGCTGCGTCGCCCGGTCCGCCGTCCGCGGCACCGCCCGCGCGATGTCGGCGCGCAGGGTGGAAAGCAGCCCCCGCAGGTGCGACTTGGCGTCGTCGGAGAGCGGCGCCGGCGGGGTCCCCCCCTGCTGCTGCGTCTGGGCCGCCGCGGGCGTCGCCGGCGGGTTGAGCTTGCGGTCGATCTGCGACAGGAAGTCGCTCTGCAGCTCGCGCCGGTAGGCGTCCGCCACGGGGCGGGCGTCGTAGACCTCGGACCAGATCCCGCGGCGCAGGTCGTCCAGCATCGCGGCCAGCGGGTAGGCGCGCTGCCGGTTCAGCGCCTCCTGCTCCAGGAGGCGGTTCATCCGGCTGTCGTCCAGCAGGCTGTTGAGCACCCGGGACTGCGCGCCGTTGATGCGGGTGATCATCCCCCCCGCCTCGATGCGGCTGGCGATCTCGGGACGGATCAGGTACGCCGGGGTCCGGAAGACGTTCTGGTTGAGGAAGCGGATCGCCTCGGCCTGGCGTTCCCGGGGGAGCGAGGTGTACACCGGCCCCGGCTGGCTCCCCGACTTGTAGTGCACCGTGCCGCCCCCCACCAGGGTGGTGACGTGGGTGGCCTCGGTGGCCCACTGGTTCACGGTGCGGTCGTACAGCTCGCGCAGGTCGCTGTTGTCCTCGCCGGGCCGGATCGCGGCGCCCTCGATGTAGCCCACCACCCGCCGCAGGTTGCGGAAGCCCAGCTCCGTGGACCTCACCGGGTCGGCGTCGCCCACCGCCTCGCTGAGCGTGCCGTAGGCGCCGAACTCGTTGTTGGCCGAGAAGCGGTACCAGGGGATGGTGTCCTGCATCCGCGCCCACCGGTCCAGGGTGAGGCGCTCGTCCTCCGGCGTCCGCGCGCCCGGGATCGGCCGGTACCCCCACATGATCGCGAACTTGTCGTACGGCCCCACGCGGGGGACCAGGTCCTCCAGCGCGATCCCGTCCTCGGGCTGGGCGACGTAGTTGAAGCGCGAGTAGTCCATGATGCTGGGGCTGTGTCCCATGCGGCGCACCCAGGTCGGGCTGCGCACGCTGTCGGCAGGGTAGGTGGAGCTGCCGATCTGGTCGTGCTGCAGCCCGATGGTATGGCCCACCTCGTGCGCCACCACGAACTGCAGCAGCCGCCCCATCAGCGAGTCGGGGAACGGGAGCCGGCGGGCCCGCGGGTCCAGGTGCGAGGCCTGGGTGAAGTACCAGGCGCGCTGCAGGTTGAGCACGTTGTGGAACATGCGCACCGAGCCGTTGAGGATCTCGCCGGTGCGCGGGTCGTTGACGTTGGGCCCCTGGGCGTTCTCGACCGTGGACGGGAGCCAGCGGACCACCGTGTGCCGGATATCCTCGGGCGACCAGTCGGGGTCGTTGGCCGGGGGATCCCGGGCCACGATCGCCTCCTTGAAGCCGGCCGCCTCGAACGCCGCCTGCCACTCCTCGATCCCCCGGCGCACCCACGGCTTCCACACGTCCGGCGTCGCCGGGTCCACGTAGTAGACGATGGGCTGCTTGGGGTAGCACAGGTCGCCCTCGCGCCGCTCGGAGCACTCCAGCCGGTAGCGGACGACGTAGCGCCGCTGCGCGGAGCGGTGCTCCGGGGTGCCGTAGTCCACCTGCCGGATGGAGAAGAAGCCGACGCGCTCGTCGAAGCGCCGCGGTATCATCGGCTGCTCCGGGAGCTTGACCAGGCTCCAGTGGGCGAGCACGCTCTGGGCGCCGCGCTGCTGCTGTCCGCCCGCGCCCGGCGTGGGCGCGCCGCCGCCGGCGCCGCCTGCCTGCGGTGTCCCAGTCTGGGTAGCCTCGACCTCCACATTGTTGG
Organism: Longimicrobiaceae bacterium; assembly: GCA_036260145.1. Taxonomy (GTDB): domain Bacteria; phylum Gemmatimonadota; class Gemmatimonadetes; order Longimicrobiales; family Longimicrobiaceae; genus JAFAYN01. The sequence continues at coordinate 2,046 of DATAAL010000147.1, forward strand.
GGAATGCGACCGCGCGCTCGAT
>DATAAL010000148.1:0-1760 GCA_036260145.1 Longimicrobiaceae bacterium
GAGGAACCAGAGCCGCTCCTGCGCGAACGACAGCGGCCACGGCCCCTCGCCTTCCACCCGCGGGATCGGCGCCGACCCTCCCCCGCCCCGACCCTCCACCTCCCGCGCCAGCTCCTCCAGCCGCGGCGCCTCGAAGACCACGCGCAGCGGCAGGTCGATCCCGAACGCCTCCCGCACCCGCGCCACCACCCGTGTAGCCAGCAGCGAATGCCCCCCCAGCGCGAAGAAGTCGTCGTGCGCCCCCACGCGCTCCACGCCGAGCACCCCCGCCCAGAGCTGCGCCAGCAGCTCCTCGGTGAGGGTGCGCGGGGCGACGAATTCCCGGTCGGCGTCGAAGTCCGGGGCGGGGAGCCGGCGGCGGTCGAGCTTGCCGGTGGGGGTGAGCGGGAGGGCGTCGAGGACGAGGACGGCGGCGGGGACCATGTACTCGGGGAGGCGGCGGCGCGCGGCCTCCCGCAGCTCCGCCCCCGTCACCCCCTCCTCCGCCGCCACGTACCCCACCAGCCGCCCCTCTCCGGCGCCGTCCTCCCGCACCATCACCGCCGCCTCTCGCACCCCCGGGTGCTCCGTGAGGACGGCCTCGATCTCGCCCGGCTCGATCCGGTACCCCCGCACCTTCACCTGCAGGTCGACCCGCCCCAGGTACTCCAGCACCCCGTCCTCCCGCCAGCGCGCCCGGTCCCCCGTCCGGTACAGCCGCGCCCCCGCCTCGCCGAACGGATCGGGGATGAAGCGCTCCGCGGTGAGGTCCGGCCGGCCCAGGTAGCCGCGGGCCACCCCCGCCCCGCCCAGGTACAGCTCGCCGGGGACGCCGACGGGGACGGGCTGCATCTCCCCGTCCAGCACGCGGGCCCTGCGGCCCGGCAGCACCCGCCCGATCGGCACCCGCTCGCCGAGGTCGGCGGGGGAGCGGGGGACCTCGAAGAGCGTGGCGGTGACCGTCGTCTCGGTGGGGCCGTACGCGTTGAGCAGCGTCACCCCGCCCAGCGGACCCTGCCGCCAGAGCGCGGCCGCCTCGGGGAGCATCCGCTCTCCCCCCGCGATCACCAGCCTCAGGCGGTGCGGCGGGAACGACCCGGAGGCGGCCCACGCGGCGGCCGCCTGCTGCCAGTAGGCGGTGGGGAGGTTGGCCACCGTGACCCCCTGCTCCGCCAGGCGGCGGCCCAGCTCGGCGGGGCTCCAGAGCACGTCGGGACGCAGGACCACGGCGGCCCCGCAGGTCAGCGCCGGGAGGAGCTGCTCCAGGGAGGGGTCGAACACGGCCGCCGCGAAGTGGAGTACCCGGTCCCGGGGGGTGATCCCGTACGCGCCGCGCGCGGCGAGGGTGTGCGCAGCCAGCGCCCCATGGTCCACCATCACCCCTTTGGGCGCGCCGGTGGAGCCGGAGGTATAGACCACGTACGCCAGGTGCTCCGGCCCGACCCCGCTCCGGGGCGGGGTGGCGGGCTCCGCCGCGATCCGCGCCCCCTCCTCGTCCGGCGCGACCACCTCCGCCCCGTGCGGCGGGAGGCGATCCGCGATGGCTCTCCGGGTGACCAGCACGCGGACGCCGGAGTCGCAGAGCAGGTAGCCCAGCCGCTCGGCGGGGTGCTCCGGGTCCAGCGGCACGCAGGCGCCGCCCGCCTTCAGCACCGCCAGCAGGGCGACGACCAGCTCCGGGCTGCGCTCCAGGCAGATCCCCACCCGCGCCTCGGGGCCGACGCCGCGCCCGACCAGGTGGTGGGCGAGGCGGTTGGCCCGGCGATCCAGCTCGGCGTAGG
>DATAAL010000149.1:0-10408 GCA_036260145.1 Longimicrobiaceae bacterium
TGGCCGGGGCTCTTCGTACTGTTCCGGCAGGGCAGGCCGTTGCGTGAGGGATGTGCGCCCGCAGGGGCGAGACTCAACGGCAGTATCGTTGAGGCTCGCCGCCGTTATGCACGGTGGTATCGTGCATTACGGCGCGCCAGCCCGACCCCCGCGACAGCGGGGGCACGCCCAAATCCGCGGTTCAAAGCCGTTGCCGTTCAGCTCGGCGACCCCGCGTTGGCCGGGATCGCCGCACAGGCGACCCCCGGGGTGGTGGGGCCGGCGTTCCCCGGTTTCACCACCAGCACGTGCTGCCCGTTCATCACCACGGAGGCGGGGACCTGCAGCGTGTCGGTCACGCTGGCCATCCCGTTGCCCCCCACCTGCAGCGTCTTCCGCAGCTCGGCCACCTGGCCGCCCGGCTCCGAGCAGTCCCCGCGGTTGAGGGTCACCTTGAGCGTGGGCGCCTGCCGCACGCCAGTAACGGAGATGAGGATCGCGGTCCCGTTCCCCGCGGCGGTGATGGTGGTGGTCCCGCCCACCCCGGAGTTGTTCAGCGGCGCCAGCGCCCCCGCGGCCGTCTGTCCCGTGGCGAGGGTGGGGCGCGGAGGGGCCACCTGCCCGGCGTCCCCCTCCTGCGAGGGAGTCTTGCTGGCCTCGCTCATTGCCCGCTGGTCCAGCTCCCTGTCGATCTCCTGGGCCTGGGTGGAGTCGTCGGTCTTGGTGATGTCCACCCTCCGGTCGGGCTGGGTGCAGGCGTGCAGCGCGAGCGGGAGCGCGAGGGCCATCCCGGGAATCCCTGTCCACTTCATGCGCGGTCCCCTGTTCAGCGAGGGTACGGTTGTCTTCCGGTGGACGGGGAAGGCGGCAAGGAGCATTCCACCGGGCGGCGGTGGTCTCAGGACAGGGCCCGCTCCGCCACGACGCGGTTGGCCTCCTCGAGCTGCTCCGGCCGGCCGATGTCCAGCCAGAGCGAGCCGTCGGTGCGGAAGGGGAGGATCCGCTCCCCCTCCGCCGCCAGGCGGAGGTACGGGTCCAGGATGGAGAAGACGCCGGTCTCCGTGATCCGCGAGAAGATCTCCGGGGAGATCACGTGCACCCCGCCGAAGGCGAGCCTGCGCACCTCCCCCCCGGCGGGGCGGACACGGAGGTCGAGCCCCCTGCGCTGGTCGACCCGCCCCAGGAGCCCCTGGTCGTCGAAGAGGAGCTGGCGGGAGGAGGGGCGCTCCATCACCGCCAGTGTCGCCAGCGCGCCGCTCCCGAGGTGCGCGGCGTACATCTCCCGCAGGGGGAAGTCGGTGAGGATGTCGGCGTTGTGCGCCAGGAAGGGGGCGTCGCGCCGGAAGAGCGGCGCGGCGCGCAGCAGCCCGCCCCCGGTCTCCAGTGGCGCCTCCGGCTCCCGGGAGAAGAGCACCTCCACCCCCCACCCGCCGCGCTCCTCCACGTAGCGCTCGATCTGCTCCCCCAGGTGGTGGGTGTTGACGATCAGGCGGTCGGCTCCGGCGGCGATCACCCGGCGCGCCACCCGCTCCAGGATCGGCGCCCCGCCCACGGGGACCAGCGCCTTGGGGGTGTGGTCGGTCAGGGGGCGGAGGCGCGTCCCCAGCCCGGCCGCGAAGAGCAGGGCGTCCACGCTCAGCCCGCGGCCCGCGCCTCCGCCCCGGGAGCGGCCGCCGTGGCGGCATCCACCGTGGCCGCTTCCGCCGCAGCCTGCCGCGCGGGCCAGCGCGTCTCCTCCCGGTGCGAGAGCACCACGTTCACCTGCGGGAACTTGCGCCGCAGGTGCCGGGCGAGGCGCTCCGCGAAGTACACGGAGCGGTGCTGCCCCCCCGTGCACCCGAAGTACACGCTCAGCGAGGTGAAGCCGCGGGTGAGGTAGGTGTTCACCTGGTTGTCCACCAGCCCCCGCACGTGCTTCCAGAAGTCCTCCACCTCGGGGACCTCCTCCAGGAACTTCGCCACCGGCTCGTCGCACCCGCACAGCCCGGCGTACTCGGCGTAGCGGCCGGGGTTGTGGAGGGCCCGGCAGTCGAACACGAACCCGCCCCCGTGCCCGCCGGAGTCCTCGGGGTAGCCGTTCTTGTAGCTGAAGCTCCCCACCTGCACGGTGAGCCCCGGGGGAACCTTGACCGGGGTGCGGCGCAGCGTCCTGGAGGTCACGATCCGCTCGAACACGGCGCGCAGCTCGGGGAGCTGCACCGGGATGAACCCGGTCTCCAGGAGCCGCTCGATGTTGCGGATAGCGGGGGGGACGCTCTGCAGGAAGCGGGGCTTCCGCTCGAAGAAGCCGCGGTACCCATACGCCCCCATCGCCTGCATGATGCGCACGAAGACGTACCCCCGGAAGTGCTCGCGGAAGCGCTCCCGGTCCACCGGGAGGTACTGCTCCAGCGCGTCCAGGTAGTGCTCCAGGAGCTGCTCGCGGAGCCACTCCGGGATGGCCGCCTTGGGGTCGTACAGCAGCGAGGCGACGTCGTACTGGAGCGCCCCCCGCCGGCCCCCCTGGTAGTCGATGAACCAGGGCTCCCCGTCGCGCAGCATGATGTTGCGCGACTGGAAGTCGCGGTACAGGAAGTGGCGGGTGTCCGCGCCCAGGAGGAAGGTGGCCAGCCGCTTGAAGTCCTTCTCCAGCCGTCCCTCGTTGAAGGGGATGTGCGCCAGCTTGAGGAAGTGGTACTTGAAGTAGTTCAGGTCCCACAGAATCGACTGGCGGTCGAAGGCCCCGCGGGGGTAGGCCACGGAGTAGTCCACCGCCTTCCCCCCCTCCACCTGGAAGCGCGGGAGCACCTCCAGCACCCGCTGGTAGCGGGGGATCATGGAGGCGGGGAAGTCGCCCCCCTCCGTCTGCCGCGCGTGCGAGAGCGCGTCGAAGAGGGTGGTGTCGCCCAGGTCCTCCTCCAGGTACACCCCGGCCTCCTCGTCCACCCCGTAGATCTCCGGCACGGGGAGCCCGACGGAGCGGAAGTCCCGGGTGTAGGAGATGAAGGCGCGGTTCTCCTCGGGGTCCGGCCCGGACACCGCGATGGCGGTCTCGTAGCCGTCGCCGACCAGCCGGTACATGGACCGGCTCGACCCGTCCCCCTCGATGGCGAGGATGGAGGCGGGGGGCTTCCCGAAGTGCTGCTTGAACAGGCGGCGGAAGATCTGCTGCACGGAGCCTCTGCGTGACGATGAAGCCTGCTGACGGTAAAGGGGGAAGATAATCCCGCAACCCCGATGCCGTCAGTGGGACGTGTGGTGGGGAGGGGGTAAACATATGGTTGACAAGCTCCTAGCGATCATATAAAATCCGCCACCACATGGCGACGCACTTACCCTGCTGTTGCTTCACATTCCATCCCACCTGAAGGAAATTACCGTTGTGATGGGCAGACACCGTTCTACGTTTCTGGTATTCTTCGTGATGCTCACCGCCGCCCTCTTCACGGCGTGCAGCGACGGAATGACGGGTCCCGAGCTGGAGGCACCCGCCTCGGTCCGGAGCAACGTGGGGAGCAGCATCGGAGACGCAACGACCCAGAGCACGTGCTCCGCAGATCCGACCGAGGGCTGCTACATCATCGGCACGTGCAACGAGGCGGACGCCTTCCAGTCATGCCACGAGCAGGGAGGTGGCAGTTACGGAGGCGGCACGGGGGGTAGTGGAGGTAGCGGAGGTAGCGGGGGAGGTGGGACGGGTGGGGGGAGTACGGGCGGAGATAGCGGAACGAGCACCAGCACCGCCAGCGATGAAGTGTATGACTGCCATACTGGTCAGGTTGGTACCTGTGATCTCGCACCCGCAACGGCAGAACACATCCAACAGTACAACCAGGCAGTCGAACGCATCCGGACCGACGAAGCGGTCTGCAGCCAGCTTCGAAACATTGCCACGGAGGCTGCCCCCCGGCTCCAGGTGTGGACGAACAAGATCGAGGTGTACCAAGATGGTCGGCTGAAGCCCCTGCTCGGTGACGCGAAGTACAACTCGGCGAATCAACCCGAGATTCACCTGTGGAGCCAGTCGATCGATGCGGCTACCGTGGCGCATGAAGCTGCGCACTTCATGTCTGTGAACGGCATCGTCTGGCATCATGGCACCGTGTACGAGGGTAGGACGTTCCACGGGTGGGCGGAACATTGTACGCGAGCGTGAGTCGGCGGGTTCTCCGGGATGGTTCACGAGTTCGTTCCCGGTTTCGATCGAGTGTGGCGGCACGGCAGCGTTGCCGCTTCACTGTTGAACCCTTACAGACCAAGTCGATGCTTCAGCCAGTCATCTCAGGCAGTCGAGCGACGGGTATCGTGCACGTTACGATCCTCGCTCTGGCATGCCTTCTCTTGCAGGCTATGGCTGTCGGACAAGCCGAATCCCAGAACCCAGGACATGGCCACACGCCGAGGGTGTGTGTGGCCGACGCCTCCAGCGCCACGGGGTTGCGCGCGTCGAACGTAATCGCACACCGCATCACGGCGGACTCCGTCGTCACCCGGGACGGAGCCCGCCGGTGGCTTGGGGATCTGGTGCCTGCCGTACTGGGATACGCTGCGAGTCCGCAAGGCCCGAGGCCGGACACGGTGACCGAGGTGCGCGGCGAGCGCATCGAGTGGATCCGCATCTTCTCGCATCGGTATACGCGCTTCGGGCCTCCACGAATGGTGCCGCACACCTGGCTAGCTCGCGTCGGGGAGGTGCAGGGAGCGAGTGTGTTCGTGGAGCGGGGGCTGGACGTCCGGTCGGATCCTGAGGTCGTGTATCTCCTCACACCCGACTGTCTGTTCCAGCCATACATATCCCCGGAGGGATCCCGTTAGCTCACGATTGCTCCGGATGAGCCGGCCGTGTGGGCGAGCGCCCGGCTCCGAAGCTCTTTCGTTACGACGGCGGCTCCGCGACCGGGGCCGCCGTCGCGGCTTTCGGGGAGGGCGGCGCGGTACACACCTTGCCGCCCCGGCACCGGTCGATCCGTCCACCCTGGCCCCGGTGCTCCATGCCCAACCGACTCGCGAACGAGACCAGCCCCTACCTCCTCCAGCACCGGGACAACCCCGTAGACTGGTACCCCTGGGGCCCCGAGGCGCTGGAGCGCGCGCGCGCAGAGGACCGGCCGATCCTCCTGTCCGTGGGCTACTCCGCCTGCCACTGGTGCCACGTGATGGAGCACGAGTCGTTCGAGGACCCGGAGACCGCCCGGATCATGAACGAGCACTTCGTCAACGTGAAGGTGGACCGGGAGGAGCGGCCGGACATCGACTCCATCTACATGACCGCGGTGCAGCAGATGACCGGACACGGCGGCTGGCCGATGACCGTCTTCCTCACCCCGGAGGGCACCCCCTTCTACGGGGGGACGTACTACCCCCCGGAGCCGCGCTACGGGATGCCCTCCTTCCGGCAGGTTCTCCTGGCCATCGCCGAGGCGTACCGGGAGCGCCGCGAGGAGGTGGACCGCAGCGCCGGGGAGCTGCGTACCGTCCTCCGGCAGAGCATGTCGGCGCGCGCCCCGGCGGGCGGGCTGGACGCCTCGCTCCTGGACCGGGCCTTCCACGGGCTCGCCGGCCGCTACGACGCACGCTTCGGCGGCTTCGGCGGGGCGCCCAAGTTCCCCCAGCCGATGATCTGGGAGTTCATGCTGCGGCACTGGCGGCGCACGGGGAGCCCGGAGGCGATCCGCATGGTGGAGCATACCCTCCGCCGCATGGCCGCGGGGGGGATGTACGACCAGGTCGGGGGGGGCTTCCACCGCTACAGCGTGGACGCGCGCTGGCAGGTCCCCCACTTCGAGAAGATGCTGTACGACAACGCCCTGCTGGCCCGGCTGTACCTGCACGCCTACCAGGCCACCGGCGACGCGGACTTCCGGCGGGTGGTGGAGGAGATCCTCCTGTACGTGCGGAGGGAGATGCTCTCTCCCGAGGGCGCGTTCTACTCCGCCCAGGATGCGGACAGCGAGGGGGAGGAGGGGAAGTTCTACTTCTGGACGCCGGAGGAGGTCGACGAGCTGCTGGGCCCCGAGGACGGCCCTCTCTTCCGCGCGTACTACGACGTGACGGAAGCGGGGAACTTCGAGGGGAAGAGCATCCTCCACGTGGACCGCGACGCGCCGGAGGTGGCGGCGGAGGCCGGGGTGGATGTCGAGCACCTGGAGCGGGCGCTGGCGCGCGGCCGCGAGGTCCTCTACGAGGCCCGCGCCCGCCGGGTGTGGCCGGGTCGGGACGACAAGGTGCTCACTGCCTGGAACGCGATGATGCTGCACTCCTTCGCCGAGGCGGCGCGCGTCCTCGGCGACCCCGGGTACCTGCGCATCGCCGTCGGCAACGCCGACTTCCTCCTCCGCGAGCTGCGCCGCGACGGCCGGCTGCTGCGTACCTGGAAGGAGGGGCGGGCCAAGATCGACGCCTTCCTGGAGGACCACGCCCTCCTGGCCGAAGCGCTCCTCGCCCTGTACGAGGCCACCGGCGATGCGCGGTGGGTGCGGGAGGCGCGGGCGCTGGCGGACGCGATGCTGGAGCACTTCCGGGAGGAGGAAGAGGGGGTGTTCTACGACACCGCCGCCGACGCGGAGACGCTGGTGGTCCGCCCCCGGGACACCTTCGACAACGCCACCCCCTCCGGCACCTCCGCCGCCGTGGGGGCGCTCCTGCGCCTGGGCGCGCTGACGGGCGACGGGCGCTACACCCGGGCGGCGGAGCGCGTGCTGGAGTCCTCGGCGGAGCTGATGACGCGCATCCCCGCGGGCTTCGGGCACCTCCTCTGCGCCCTGGACTTCCACCTGGCCGCCCCGCGGGAGGTGGTGGTGGTGGGGCGTCCCGGAGAGCCGGACACCGAGGCCCTCCTCGACGTCCTGCGCCGGGATTTCCGCCCCAACGCCGTCCTCGCCCTGTGCGACCCGGACGCCGCGCCCGAGGTGGAGGAGCAGGTCCCCCTCCTGCAGGGCCGAACCCGGATCGGAGGACGCGCCACGGCGTACGTCTGCGAGCGCTTCGCCTGCAAGCAGCCGGTGACCGACCCCGCCGCCCTGCAGGAGCAGCTCGCCGGCGGCTGATCCCCGGGCTCGGTAGCGGTCCCCACGACAGGAAGAAGTCAGAGCCGTCCGCACTTGCATCCCGCGGCGCCGCGCGCGAAACTGTGCGCGGATGCCCGCCCCATACCACCACTCCTGGAGACCCCGCATGCCCCTCCCTTGCCGCCTCCTCCCGTTCCTCCTCGTCGCCCTGGGCGGCTGCGCTCCGGGTGCCACCACCCAGACCCCCGCGCCGCAGCCGCGGGAGGCAGCCCCGGGGTGGGCCGTGCCCGCCACCCCGCCCGCCGCGCCGATCCCGCGGGAGGAGTACGCCCGTCGGCGGCAGGCCGTCGGCGCCACGATGGACGACGGGGTGCTGGTGGTGTTCGGGGCCGCGGAGCCCGAGAACGACTACCTCCCCTTCGCGCAGAGCCCCGCGATGCGCTACCTGACGGGGATCACCGAGCCCGGCGCCGCGCTGGTGATGGTGAAGTCCGGGGGCGCGGTGCAGCCGCACCTCTTCGTCCTCCCGCGCAATCCCGCGCGCGAGGTGTGGGAGGGGACCCGGCTGGGCACCGGGGGGGCGCAGGCGCTGACCGGGATCCCGGCGCGCCCCGCCGACCGGCTCATCCCGACGCTGGACTCGCTGCTGGCGAGGCACCGTACCCTGTACACCCTCTCCCCGCTGGCGGCGGACGCGAACGAGTCGGAGATCCTCCGCCGTGACGAGCAGATCGTCGCCCGGCTGGCGCAGCGCCACCCCGGGACGCGCGTCACCCCCCTGGACATGCAGGTGCTCCGGGTCCGCGCCTCCAAATCGCCCGCCGAGCTGGACCTGATCCGTCGCGCCGTCCACATCACCTCGCTCGCCCACCGCGCCGCGATGCGCAGCGTCGAGCCGGGGATGAACGAGTTCGAGATCCAGGGGCTGGTCGAGTACACCTTCCGCCGCAACGGTGCCGAGCGCCCCGCCTTCGCCACAATCATGGGCTCCGGTCCGAACGCCACCACCCTGCACTACCGCAGCGCCGACCGCTTCATGCAGGCCGGAGAGGTGATGGTGATGGACATCGGCGCCTCGTACCGGGGGTACGCCGCGGACGTCACCCGCACCGTCCCGGTGAGCGGGACCTTCTCCCCGGAGCAGCGCGCGGTGTACGAGATCGTCCTCGCCGCGCAGAAGGCCGCCGAGTCGGAGGCCCGCCCCGGCGCCACCCTCCAGGAGCTGAGCGAGACCGCCGCCCGGGTGATCGCCGGAGGACTCGCCCGCCTGGGGCTGATCGAGTCCGCGGGCGCCACCTACGACTGCCGGGGTGAGGGCGGCTCCACGGGCGAGTGCGAGCAGTACCAGCTCTTCTACATGCACGGGCTGGGTCACGGGATCGGGCTGGACGTGCACGACCCCGACGTGTCCTACTTCGGGCCCTTCGCCGTGGGGAGCGCCTTCACCATCGAGCCCGGGATCTACGTCCGCGCCGACGTCCTGGACCACCTCCCGGACACCCCCCGCAACCGGGCGCTGATCGCCCGCCTCCGCCCGACGGTGGAGCGGTACCGCGACATCGGCGTCCGCATCGAGGACGACTACTTCATCACCCCCACGGGGGTGGAGCGCGTCTCCGGGGGAGCCCCGCGCGAGATCGCCGAGATCGAGGCGCTGATGCGCGAGCAGGGTCCGGGGAACCTGGAGCGCCACCCGGAGGTGGTGGAGTGGTATCGCGCGACCACGCCGCGGTGATCCGGAGCAGGGCGGCGCCCGGTCATGGTCGTCGCCGCTGCACAATTTCGGTGAAGGCTTTATGCTGCCTGTCCTTAAATGGTGCAGAAAGGGAGGGGCGCCGATCGTCTGCGGTAATGTAACTACTTGTAAAATGGAGGTTTGCGGATTTCGTTCGCGGATGACCGAAGCTTGCTGTACGCATGCCCCAGAAGCGCAATCCATCTCTCCCCGTTTCGGAGGTGCAGCCATGCGTCGCTCGTTGATCCTCCTCGCACTGGCGGGTCTGGCCGCCTGTGACGACTCCACCCGCCCCCTCGCGCCCGCAACGGAGCCATCCGCTCCCACGCACAACCTCGTCGCCGAGGACGGGAGCATCCCCGGCCACTACATCGTCTCGGTGAACTGGAGCACCGACGCGGCGCTCCTCGCCCGGGAGTTCGGCATCCAGCCGAAGCACGTCTACACCGAGCTGCTGAACGGCTTCGCGGGCGCCATCCCCGACGACGTGGCGCAGGCGCTCGCCGCCGACCCACGTGTCCTGCGTGTCTCGGTGCAGCGGCAGCTGCAGGCGGTGGGCACGGTGCAGCAGACCGGCGCCACCTGGGGGCTGGACCGGATCGACCAGCGCTTCCGCCCGCTCGACAGCATCTACACCTACCGGAACACCGGCGCGGGCGTCACCGCGTACATCATCGACACCGGGATCCGCTTCGACCACGCGGAGTTCGAGGGGCGCGCCGTGCCCGGGTTCGACGCCTTCGCGGCCGACCCGGTGGACCCCCTCCTGGCCCCCACGGCCCCTAACGACTGCCACGGGCACGGGACGCACGTGGCCGGCACCGTGGGTGGCAAGACGTGGGGCGTGGCCAAGCGGGCGAAGCTGGTGGCGGTGCGGGTGCTGAACTGCGTCGGGTACGGCTCCGACGCGGACGTGATCGCCGGGATGGACTGGGTCGCGAAGCACGCCACCCTCCCCGCCGTGGCCAACATGTCGCTGGGCGACGTGGTCCCGACCAAGACCATGGGGACCAGCACCGAGGTGGACAACGCCGTCAAGGCGATGATCGCCTCCGGGGTGACGGTGGCCGTGGCGGCGGGGAACGGGTGGGGGAACGGGACGGTGGGCGCCGACGCCTGCATGTTCCCGATCTCCAACGTGCCGGAAGCCATCACGGTGGCCGCCAGCAACGCCACCGACACCCGCACCACCTGGACCAACTACGGCGCGTGCATCGACCTGTTCGCCCCCGGGTCCGGCATCACCTCGGCGGACTACTCCAGCCAGACGGGGAGCATCGCGTTCAGCGGCACCTCCATGGCCGCTCCGCACGTGGCCGGCGCCGCGGCGCTGGTGCTGGAGCAGGCTCCGGGCGCCAACCCGCAGGAGGTACGGGATGTCCTGGTGGACGGCTCCACCAAGAACATCATCCTCCCCACCACGCTGAACAACGGGCACACCATGAACAGCCACCTGCTGTACTCGCTGGCTCCGGTGCCCGACCACCTGACCAAGAAGAACGGGCGGACCGTCCCCTGCACCCCCAGGCGCCAGCGCGCTGGCGAGTGCTAGCGGACTGAGCACAGACCCGCGCGGAGCCGCGGAGCGGCGCCGGAGCAGAGGCTCCGGCGCCGTTTCGTTTTCCGGTACCGGCCGCGCTCAGCCAGGACGGACCCCCTCCACCCATCGTGCTCCGGCGCGGACCCGCACGCCCCGTGCCGCGCCGGA
>DATAAL010000150.1:0-7333 GCA_036260145.1 Longimicrobiaceae bacterium
GAACCCGCCGCCGCCGACGCCGCGCGCCGCGCTCCGGCGATCTGATCGGCGACGATCACGCCGATGAGCACGGCGACCAGCAGCGCCCCGACCACCAGGGCCGAGACGGCGGTCCCGAGGATCCCGACGAGCACGCACGCCGCCGCTCCGCCGAGCCGGCGGACGCTGATCGCTCCAGTCATCCGTAGCCGCAGCGCGCCCTGCGCGAGCAGGTAGAGGGTGGGTCCGCCGGCGACCGCGACCAGCTCCGCGGTGGGCAGCTCGTCGGTCGGGTGGGCGATCACCAGCTCGTCGCCGACGGCGCTGAGGACGATGCCGGCGACGATCAGGACGTGTCCGTAGGTGTAGGCGTCGCGGGCCAGCAGCGTGCGGTCCGGGGCCGCGGCGAGGGCGCGCTCCGCCTGGAGGACGATCTCCGGCGTGGGGACCGCCGGGGTGACGGTTCCCCCGAAGTTCGGCTGCACCCGGAACTCCCCATGTGCCGGACGCTTCACCACCGCGTGGCTGAAGCGGGAGCGGAAGAACACCAGCGACCACTCCCCGTCCCGCTGGATCTCCTCCACGAAGGGCTGCACCATCACCCCGGTTCCAGCGAGGAGCCGGTCGAGCTCGGACTGCAGCGCTCCGGCCTCTCCTCGCGAAGTCGTCCACGTCTGGTAGGCGTTGGCCGAGACGCGCGGCTTCACCACCGCGCGCTCCCACCCCCTCCGCGCCAGGATCCCGGCCAGGCTCGCCTCCGCTCCACGCTCGATCCACTCCGTCGGCGTCACCGGGATCTCGCGGGCCTCCAGCTCGCGGAGGTACCACTTGTCCATGTTCCAGCGGAGAACCGCCGGCGGATTCCAGAGCGGAGCGCCCTCCGCCTCCATCCGGTCGATCCAGGCGGCGAACTCCGCCGGCCGCGTCCAGTAATCCCAGCAGGAGCGGACGACCACTGCTCCATACGCCCCCCACTCCACCGTGGGATCGCTCCACACCGCCGCCTCCACCTCCACGCCGGCCCCGCGGAGCGCCGCCACGGCCCGCTGGTCGTCGGGCGAGAGCTCCGTGAGCCGGTCGTAGGTAACGAACGCGACCTTCCCCATCCCATCCTCCTTCTTCCGGTGCTTTCCGCGCGGCCGCTCAGCCGCGGGGCTCCTCACGTGGCTGGGAGCCGCGGTCAGGGGGTGGCGGGAGCGGGGGGCGCCTGCACCCCCGCGGCCGGCGCCGCCGTGACCGGGACCTCCGGCTGCGGAGAGGTCATCTGGTCGCGCCCCTTCTGCAGGAACGGGATCCCGCGCCGCATCCACTCCGGCGCCGCGGCACCCCTGAGGTGGTGATCGAAGAACTGCAGCATCCGCCGGGCGATGTCGAGCTGGTTGGCCCGCTTGGTGGGGTTGTGGGCGTCCCCGTTGTAGTTGATCAGGTACACCTCCTTCCCGAACCGCCGCAGCGCCACGAACATCTCGATCCCCTGGTACCAGGGCACCGCGCCGTCCGCGTCGTTGTGCATGATCAGCAGCGGGGTGGTGACCCGGTCGGCCGCGAAGAGCGGGGAGTTCTCGATGTAGCGCCAGGGCATCTCCCAGAGCGACCCGCCGATCCGGCTCTGCCCGCGCTCGTACTGGAAGGCGCGCGCCAGCCCCGACTCCCAGCGGATCCCCCCGTAGGCGCTGGTCATGTTGGCCACCGGGGCCCCGGCCATGGCCGCCGCGAACATCGGGGTGCGGGTGATCATGTACGCGGTCTGGTACCCGCCCCACGACTGCCCCTGGATCCCCACCCTGCGCGGATCCACGGAGCCGCGGTCGATGAGCATCTGCACCCCGGGGACGATGGACTTCAGCGCGCTCTCCCCCGGGTACCCCGGGGTGTAGTGGATGTCGGGCATGAACACCAGGTACCCGTTGGACGCGTAGAGCGTCGGCTGGATGATGTTCCGCGGCACCCCCACCTGGTGCTGGTGCAGGTTGTCGGAGAACTGCTCGTAGAAGTAGACCACCAGCGGGTACCGCCGGGAGGGGTCGAAGTCCTCGGGCCGGTACAGGATCCCCTTCAGCTCCACCCCGTCGTTGCTCCGCCAGCGCACCAGCTCTGCCGTGGTCCAGCGGAACTCCGCCTGCTGCGGGTTGGCCTCCGAGACCTTCGCGGCTCCGGCGAACGTCGAGTCGCTCACCCACAGGTCGGGGAAGTCGCGGGCGGTGGACCGGGTGAAGAGGAAGACGTCCGCGTTCCGCGCCCGGCTCGGCGTCCCCATCTGCCGGTGCTCCATGACGAGCTGCACCGGCGCGGCAGCCACCCCCAGCCGGTCGCGCCAGAAGCCGGTGGCCTTGGTCTCGCTGTCCACCACGCGCAGGAGGAGGGGGCGCGCGGGGTCGATCGACTCCTCGTCGGGGTCCAGGTCCACCACGCGGAACACCAGCCGCCCGCGCCGGCCGACCGAGTCGGTCACCACCCGCGGGGCGCGGCGTCCGGCGGGGTCCACCTCCCACACGTCGAAGCGGTCGTAGAGCAGGACGGAGCGGTCGCCCTCCGTCCACCCCGCCACCCCGTACGGGGCGGGGAGGTCCGGGGTGTCCCAGGTCTCCTGGTCGAAGCGCACCCCGGCCAGGGCGCCGGTCAGGTCGCGCGCGCGCCCGGTCGCCACCTCGTGGGCGTGCCAGCGGCGGTCCCGGTCGAAGTACAGCACGTAGCGTCCGTCCGCCGAGAGCACGGGGGCGAAGGGGAGCCGCCGGGCCACCAGCCGCCGGCTCCCACTTGCTACGTCCACCACGTACGCGTCCGTTCCGCCCTCGCCCCACATGGCCTCCACGGCGTAGGGGAGGGTGGTGGTGGCCAGCGCCACCCGGCCGTCTTCCGAGAAGCTCACCTGGCGCAGGGTATCGTTCCCCACCACCCGGTGCCGGCCGGCGCCCACCCGGTACACGGCGGCGTAGGAGCGGTCGCGGTCCCGCGACGCCTCCACGCGCTGCTGCGGCTGGAGGCGGGGGTCCCGGTAGTGCCACAGGTCGAAGACCGCCTTGTCGGCCAGCGAATCCGCGGGGATGGAGTCCAGCGGGGGAGAGGCCGCGCCGAAGAGCACCGCGCCCCCGTCCCGGGTGAAGCGCACCGTCCCCTGCTCCGACACCTGGAGCCCCGCCCCCGCGTCGGCGGGGCCCACCACCCGCCGCGCCTCCCGCGGGGTGCGCAGCGCGGCGTGGTACAGGGCGTAGCGCGCCTCCTTCCGGGGGAACTCGTCGCGGTCGGAGAGGAAGGCCGCCTGCGTCCCCGCCCGGTCGAAGGCCAGCGACCTGTAGTTGCCCTCGCCGGTCAGCAGGGGGTGGGTGCGCCCGTCCGTCAGCGAGTGGACGAAGGCGCCGTCGCCCCGGCCGTCCCGGGTGGCGACGGTGTACCCCAGCCAGCGGCCCCGGTCGTCCAGCGCGTACCCGGTCACGTCCTCGATCCGGGTCTCCGCCCCGGTGGACAGGTCGCGCAGCACCAGGACCGAGCCGGTCTCCTTCTTCTTCCGGTCGTCCCTCCTCGTCGTGTCGGACGACACCGGGCGGGGGGTCCCCCCCGGGGTCGCGGCGGCCGCGGCGGGGCGGGCCGCGCTGTCGGCGGCCGGAGCGGCGGCGCTGTCGCGGCTCTCCAGCAGGTAGGCCAGGAAGCGCCCGGACTCCTTCGCCAGCCGGAACGACCTCACCCGGGGGATCACCGTGACCTGTCCGCCCGGGAGGCTCATGATCCCCAGCGAGGCCCTGGGCATCTCCGCCGGCTTCTTCCTCTGCCTGCGGGCGCGCTCGTACTCGTCGCGGGGGGGCTCGATGGTGAAGACGACGAAGCGGGAATCGGCGGTGACCTGCGCCTCCGGGGGGGTGAAGGCGCGCCCCGTGACGCCGGGCTGCGTCTGCGGACGGCCGACGAAGCCGCGGGTGTGGCGGAACTCCGGACCGCCGGGGACGCGACGGACCACCACCTCCCCCTCGCCCACCTGGGGGACCAGGGAGTACACGGCCCACGCGCCGTCGCGGGAGAGGGTCGCTCCCTCGATGGCGCGCCATCGGTCGAAGTCGCTGACGGTGAGGGGCCTCTTCTGCTGGGCCGCGAGCGGCGCGGCGCACAGCAGACCGGCGACTAGGAGGAGTCGGGTCTTCTGCATCGGAGCGGACGGTGGAAGTGCGCGGACAATCCGGGGAATGGACCCTATACCTAGCGTCCCGGCCGGGCGCGGGCAAGCAAGGCGCCACGCTTCCTCTGTTTCCACGCCGCCCGTGTGTCCGGGACTTGCAGGAGACCGGGCGTCACCCCTCACCGGAGGCCCCATGCAGCTCCTCGTCATCCGCCACGGCATCGCCGAAGACCGCACCGAGTTCGCCCGCACCGGCCAGGACGACTCCTTCCGCCCGCTCACCCGGGAGGGGAGCCGCAGGATGCGCCGGGCCGCCCGGGGGCTGCGCCGGGTCGTCCCCCGCCTCGGCCTGCTCGCCACCAGCCCGCTCACGCGCGCCGTGCAGACGGCGGAGATCCTGGCCGACGTGTACGGGGGGATGGAGCTGACCGAGATCCCGGAGCTCGCCCCCGACGCCCACCCCTCCATCCTCCTGGACCGCCTGCGCTCGCTGCAGGTGGACCCTGCCGAGCCGGTGGCGCTGGTGGGGCACGAGCCCGACCTGGGGCGGCTGGCGAGCTGGCTCCTGTCGGGGCAGGGACGCTCCTTCCTCCCGCTCAAGAAGGGAGGGGCGTGCCTCCTGGGGTTCGAGGAGCTCCCGGAGGCCGGGCAGGCCGTGCTCCGCTGGGCGCTGGCTCCCGGGCAGCTCCGGCGGTTGCGGAGGTGAGGTGAGCGACGCCGCGGGCGGGGGACCGGAGGACACCGAGATCGAGCGCAAGTACCTGCTGCGGGGCCTCCCCCGGCTGGACGGGGTGGAGCCGGAGGAGATCGACCAGGGGTGGATCCCGGGGGAGCGGCTGGTGGAGCGGGTGCGCCGCGTCCGCTCGGGACGGGAGGAGCGCTGGTACCGGACGGTGAAGCTGGGGAAGGGGGTGCGGCGGGTGGAGGTGGAGGAGGAGACCCCGGCCGCGCTGGCCCGGGCGCTCTGGCGGCTGACCCGGGGGAGGCGCGTCCGCAAGCTGCGCTACCGGGTCCCGGACGGTGGCCTGGTGTGGGAGGTTGACCGCTTCCGCGGGCGGAGGCTGGTGCTGGCGGAGGTGGAGCTCCCCTCCGAGGATACCCCGGTGGTCTTCCCGGAGTGGCTGCGGCCGTACGTGGTGCGGGAGGTGACCGGGGAGCCGGAGTACCTCAACCAGAACCTGGCGAGGTAATGTCTGGGCACCGGCTTCAGGAGTTCCCTGGGTTCACTCCGTCCATGTTCATCTTCACCCGGTGGAAGCTGAAATCGGGCTTATCATAGATGTGAACAAGGGTTCCCAGCGGGGGACAGGGAGATCGGCGGCCGGGGTCCGGGAGCGTACGAAGGAGGTGGGTGAGGGGGAGGCCGGAGCGTTCCGGCCCCGGCCCCCCCAAGTGCCATCCGCACGCCCCGGGTTCAAGGGGCGTGCAGGGCGTGCCGGAGCTCATCCGCACACTGCGCGGCCCTGCGGACGATCGCGTCTCGCATTCTCACCAGGAACGCTTCGTCCACCCCTTCCGCAGCCGCACGCTCGGCGACGGCGCGTGCTGCATCGGGGATGCGCTCCGCGAGGTCGACGAGCATCGGCAGGATGCGGCCGGGGCGCGCGCGGATCGCCTTGATCTCCCTCCTCCAGGCAGCGGCGTCGATGTCCGCGATCCGGGCGTGGCCTCCGATCGCCATGGCGAGCACAAGCTCTTCGACGGGTCTGTTCACCTCCTCGAACCCGAGCGCGCTCGCCAGGTCGTAGAGCGGTGCCAGCTCCACCGTCCCTCCTGGTTTTATGAGAACCGAATAGTTGCGGGAGTGGGCGTCCGTACCGGCGATGATCCAGTTGAGAGCGACAGCCCTCATGAACGATTCCACGTCGGTGGAGCGGGCGTGGTCGCGGAGCAGCTCCACGATCTCCCGTATCCCGGGAGCCCCTTCTCCCGCATAGCGCAAGAGGGGATCGGCGCCGAGAGCCTGGGACACGTCTTCCTGGTGGAGCCGGACCACGCGGGACCCGCGACGGGCCCGGTCGTACCGCTCGACGCAGATCGCGCTCTGGTCCCCGATTCGGAGTACGCGGGAACTTGCAGCCCTGAACTCGAGCTGGCGGGCCAGCTCCAGGCAGAAGTGCTCGTTTTCATTGTGGTGCCGTACGCCCGCGAGCGGGGGCTTGAGGATGTGGGTGCTCGCGGCGCGTCCCGATGGGCGGCCCCAGCGGCGTGTCTCCCTGTCCCAGACGAGAGCGACCTTCCCGAGCGCCCCCGGCAGGCTGAACCGGCCCGTCTCGATCGCCCGATGCTCCGGAGCGCTCCGATGGGAGATCTCGGCCAGCAGATGCGCCAGTTCATCTTCGCCCAGCCACTCCACTCCGGCGCGTGCAACGGTGGTCAGCTCGGCGACACGCTCGGGCCGGACGAACTGGACCGCCCCCGCGCAATCTTCTCCGATGTGGGACAGAACCGCGTAAGGGTCGTCCGGGGAGACCCGGTAGCGGTGCGAGATCTCCTGTAGTCTCGCGGGATTGTCGGGGATGAGACCCCGGAGGTAGTGGCGGACCACGGGGCCCTCATGCGCCGGACTGGCGAGCGGCAGCGAAAGGGAGACCGGGTAGGCGTCCGGATTGGTGCGCCATGCTTCATCGTAGACGAGCGTATAGGTGGCTCCGGATACCCTCGGGTACAACGTTGCTACCGGAACCCCATCCAGGAGGACCGCTAACTCCCGCGGAACATCGCCCCGGGCCGACACCGTCATGCGGGCCGCTCCCCGGTGGTCGGGCCGGAGCGGTTCAAGCTGATGTCGACGTTCAGTTCGAGTGCGTTGAGCGCGCGCAGCGTGAGGCCGAGCTCCAGGCGTGGCTTGCCCCCCTCCAGGAACCGGACCCACTGCCGGGTGGCTCCGATACGCTCGGCCAGCTCTTCTTGGGTGATACCCTGTGCCCGCCGCTCGGCCCTTACCAGCAGGCCGATCTCCCGGGCCGTATGGACGCGCATGGGTCCTCGCTCTCAAGGATCGATTCCTGGAAACGATCGTTTCCAAATATATGGATGCAAACGATCATTGTCAACAACCCTATGGAAACGATCGTTAGCAGAAGAGGGTGCTACACGACTCCGGACGGGCTCGGGGAACATTGCCCCGGGGTGCGCGGTAGCGGCATATTGGCGAACACCCGACATCGGCGCCTCCACTCGCG
The DNA here is from genome assembly GCA_036260145.1 of Longimicrobiaceae bacterium. GTDB lineage: Bacteria > Gemmatimonadota > Gemmatimonadetes > Longimicrobiales > Longimicrobiaceae > JAFAYN01. Next base: position 7,273 of record DATAAL010000150.1, read on the forward strand.
CCAGCGACCGCCCTCCGACGAACCGACCATGGCCGGCACCCGCTTCGCCCCCATCCCCCAA
>DATAAL010000151.1:0-9198 GCA_036260145.1 Longimicrobiaceae bacterium
TCGGCGGCGGCGCGGCGGATGGAGCGCTCGATGCGCCGCACCACCGTCTCCGGGGTGAAGATGCGCCCCGTGCCGCTGCAGGTGGGACACGGCTCCGTCTGGAGCTGGTACAGCGACTCGCGCACCCGCTGCCGGGTCATCTCGATCAGCCCCAGCTCCGACACCTGGAACGCCTTGGTCCGCGCGCGGTCGCGGGCAAGGTGGGTGCGGAGCTCCTGCAGCACCTTCTCCCGGTTTGCCTTGGACTCCATGTCGATGAAGTCGCAGACGATGATCCCCCCGATGTCGCGCAGGCGGATCTGCCGGGCGATCTCCTTGGCCGCGTCCAGGTTGGTCTTGAGGATCGTCTTCTCCGGGTCCTTCTTCCCCGTGTAGCGCCCGGTGTTCACGTCGATGGAGACCAGCGCCTCGGTGGGCTCGATGATGATGTACCCGCCCGAAGGGAGATTGACCTTGCGCTGGAACGCCTCGTGGATCGCCTTCTCGATCCCCAGGGCGTCGAAGAGCGGCGTGGGCTCCTGGTACAGGTGCACCCGCTCGGTCAACGTGGGATCCACCCCGCTCAGGTACTGGCAGACCTCCGCGTAGACGTCGCGGGAGTCGACCGTGAGCGAGTCCACCTTCTGGGAGAACAGGTCGCGGATGATCCCCGCGGTGAGCTTCGCCTCGCGGTGTACCGGAGCGGGGGCGCGGGCGCGCGACGCCTTCCGCTTGATCTGCTTCCAGGTCCCCATCAACGACTTCAGCTCACGCTCGAAGGTCTCGCGCGTGAGCTCCTCGCCGACCGTGCGCACGATGACGCCCCCGGACCTGTCCGGGAGGATCTCCCGGGCGAGGGCGCGGAGCCGGGCGCGCTCCTCCCGGTCCTCGATCTTGCGCGATACCCCCACGTGGTCGGAGCCCGGCATGTACACCAGGAAGCGCCCGGGGAGGGAGATGTGCGCGGTGACGCGCGGTCCCTTGGTGCTGATCGGCTCCTTGGAGACCTGGACGATGATCTCCTGCCCCTTCTTGAGGATGTCCTGGATCGGCGGGTAGCGCCGGGAGCGCTTCCGTCCGTCGTCCTCCTCATCCTCGTCCTCGCCGTTTCCGTTCTCCTCCTCCACCGCCACGTCGGAGACGTGCAGGAACGCCGCCTTCTCGGTGCCGAGGTCCACGAAGGCCGCCTGGATCCCTGGGAGGACGGCATCCACCTTCCCCACGTAGATGTCCCCGACCATCCTCGCAGCGTCGGGACGGTCCAGCATCAGCTCGACCAGGACGTCGTCCTCCAGGATCGCGACGCGGGTCTCCTTGGCTGTGGTGTTCATCAGGATCTCGCGCTTCACACCCCCTCCCTTCTCCAGGGAGACGCGGCGCGGATCACCCGCACGCGGCGCGCGACCTCCCGGCGGGCGCGCGACCGCGTCCGCTCGACCTCGATTGTATGCATCTCAAGCCTGCTTCCCCGGCGCCCGGCGGTCCGGGCGCGGAACTCGGCCCCGGTTCCGGCAGACGGCCGGAAGGGGATGCCCCGTCCCGGGCGGAACGTCGCGGTTCCGGGCGCGCCCACGGGGGGCGCGAGGCGCGCGAACCAGCGGCGTTCCCCGGGATCCGGTGCGGCATCCAGGGGCCTTTCAGTGGGTCAGTTCCCGGAGAAGGTGCCGCGCGATTACCAGACGCTGGATCTCGCTCGTCCCCTCCCCGATCTCACAGATCTTGGCGTCGCGCATCATGCGCTCCACCGGGTACTCCTTGGTGTAGCCGTACCCCCCGTGTATCTGTACCGCCTTGGTGGTGGCGCGCATGGCAAGCTCCGAGGCGAAGAGCTTCGCCATGGACGCCTCCTTGGAGTACGGCTTCCCCTGCTCCTTGAGCCAGGCGGCGTGGTAGACGAGGTGCCGGGCGGCCTCTACCTCCGTCGCCATGTCGGCCAGCATGAACTGGATCCCCTGGAACTCGCTGAGCGACTTGCCGAACTGCCTCCGCTCGGTGGCGTAGCGGACCGCCTGCTCCAGCGCTCCCTCGGCGATCCCCAGGGAGAGCGCCGCGATCCCGATCCGCCCCGCATCGAGCGTCTTCATGAAGTTGATGAAGCCCATCCCCTCCTCGCCCAGGACCTGGTCGTCCGGGACGAACGCGTCCTCGAACACCAGCTCGCGGGTGTCGGAGGCGCGCCACCCCATCTTGTCCTCCTTCTTCCCCGCCCGGACGCCCCCGGTGAACGGCAGGTCGTCCGAGTGGCCGATCCCCAGCTCCCGCGCCCGCTCCAGGTCGGTAGTGGGCTTGGTGACGATGAACGAGGTGATCCCGTGGGTGCCCTTCTCCCGGTCGGTGACCGCCGTGGCGACGAACACCTCCCCCACCCCGGCGTGGGTGATGAAGATCTTGCTCCCGTTGAGCACCCACCCTCCGTCCGCCTTCACCGCCGTGGTTTGGGTGCCGCCCGCGTCCGACCCGGCTCCCGGCTCGGTCAGCCCGAACCCGCCGAGCACCCGGCCCGAGGCGAGCAGGGGGACGAAGCGCTCCCTCTGCTCCGGCGTGCCGAAGTTGACGATGGGCGAGGTTCCCAGCGTGGTGTGCGCCGACACGGTAATGGCGTGGGACGCGTCCACCTTGGCCAGCTCGTGAATGACGATCATGTACGAGATCCCGTCCATCCCCGCGCCGCCGAGCTCCTCGGGCCACGGGACTCCGAGGAGGCCGAGCTCGCCCATCTTCTTGACGTTCTCCCACGGAAACTCGGACTTCTGGTCCAGCTCCGCGGCCACGGGTGCGATCTCGTTCCGGGCGAAATCGCGCACCATGTCGCGGATCATCAGGTGGTTCTCGTCGAAATATCGTTCCATGATTTTCTGATTCCCGGGCCGGCGGCACGCACGAAAAACGAAGAATTTAAGCCGGCGGCGGGCGACCCGAAAGAGACCCCGGCTACCGGATCAGACTCCCACCGGGTCGCTCTCCTCCCGGAAGGCACGGATGGCCTGCAGGAACGCCTCCCCGTACTGCTCCACCTTCCCGGGTCCTACCCCCGGGACCTCCAGCATCTCCTCCTCGGTGACCGGCGCGCGGCGGGTCAGCTCCACCAGCGTCCGGTCCCAGAGCACGTGGAACGCCGGGATTCCCGCCTCTCTCGACAGTTCCAGGCGTACCGCCCGGAGGCGCCGGTACAGCTCGGCCTCGCGCTCGCTGGCGGGACCGGCCGGCGGCGCCGCGGACTTCCGCGCGGAGCTGCGTGCCTCGTCTGCGGCCGCGGACGCCGGAGCGGCGTCCCGCCTCTCCGCGTGCTTCCGCAGCACCTGAAGGAAGGGGTGGCCGTACTTCTCCAGCGACTTCGGACCCACGCCGGGGACCGCCAGCATCTCGTCGGGAGTGATCGGGCAGCGCGCGGCGAACGCGCGAAGCACGGAATCGGTGAACACGAAGTACGGGGGTAGTCCCGCCCGCTTTGCCACCCCCGCCCGCACCTCGCGCAGCGCGCCGTAGAGCGCCTCCTGCTCTTCCGAGGGCGGCGTCGGGGCGGCGGGCACCTCCGCGCGGGTCGCGGCGGGGCGCGGGGGCTCGGCCGCCAGCGACAGGACACCCGCTCCCCGCCCCCTCAGGCAGTTGTCGCAGGCGCAGCACTCCTCCATGGCGGCGGAGTCCCCGAAGTAGCGGAGGATGAAGCCGCGCCGGCACCCCTCGTGGTAGGCGTAGCGCTGCATCTCCTGCAGCTTGCGGGTGTCGCGCCGCTTCTTGGCCTCTAGCCCGTGCCAGTCGATCGGGAGGCGGTTGGGCGGGGTGGAGCGGTCCAGGACCATCACCCCCTCGCCGTTCCAGGCGCTCCACTCCAGGAATCCCTCCGCCTGGAGCGCGTCGAGCATCTCGACCACCCGTCCCCGGGGGCCCAGATCGCGCCATTCGAGCTCCGCGCCGCGGTACACGGCCCCGCCACCGCCGGCCTTCCAGAGCTGGCGAAGGAGCTCCACCTCGGCCGTGCGCCCGGCCTCCTTCAGTTCGCGGGTGATCCGCTTGGGCGTCGCGATCAGCCGCACCCGGATCGACGCCCCGCCCGCCGGGCTCTGTTTCACCAGCCCGTGGTCTTGGAGGATGCGCAGGGCGGAGTACACCTGACGGTCGCCCTTCACCCCCGGAAGGGTGGCGGCGAACTCGGGGATCGGGAGGGAGAAGAGGCCCGTCCCGTCCGCGCCCCGGCGCAGCCCGCGCATCACCTCCTCCACCACCTTGCGCGGGGGGTTGCTCTGGTCGATGAAGAACTCGTGCGTGAAGCGGTCGGCGTACGCGTGCAGGAGCACGCACTCCGAGGGCCCTCCGTCGCGCCCCGCCCGCCCGGCCTCCTGGTAGTACGCCTCCAGGTTCCCGGGCAAATTGTAATGCACCACGATTCGCACGTCCGACTTGTCGATCCCCATCCCGAAGGCGTTGGTGGCCACCACCACCGGCACCTCGCCGGTCATGAACGCCTCCTGGATCCGCTTCCGCTCTGCGTCGGCGAGCCCTGCGTGGTACCCCACCGCACGCGCCCCCACTCCGTTGAAGAGGGCGGTGAGCGCGTCCACGCTCTTGCGCGTGGAGGCGTACACGATGGCCGAGCCCTCCCGCCCGCGCAGGAGCCGGAGGAGGAGGCGGTCCTTCTCCGAGTCGTTCTTGGCCCGCAGGACGTGCCAGTTCAGGTTCCGCCGGTCGAACCCGGTGACCAGCACCTTCGGTTCCCGCAGGTCGAGCTGCCGGACGATGTCGCGGCGCACCTCCTCGGTGGCCGTGGCGGTCAGGGCCGCGATGGGCGGGTTCCCCAGGCCCTCGCGCACCCGGCCCAGCCGGAGGTACGAGGGGCGGAAGTCGTGCCCCCACTCCGAGACGCAGTGCGCCTCGTCCACCGCCAGGAGCGACACGTCCAGCCGGGCGAGCCGGTCCTGGAAGCTCTCCGAGTCGAAGCGCTCCGGCGCCACGTACACCAGCTTGTACTCCCCCCGTTCGGCCGCGTTGAGACGCGCGGCCATCTCCCCCCCGGTGAGCGTGGAGTTGATGAAGGTGGCCGGAAGCCCCCGGGCGTCCAGGGTGTCCACCTGGTCCTTCATCAGCGAGATGAGCGGCGACACCACCAGGGTGACACCCGGAAGCATCATCGCCGGGACCTGGTAGCAGAGGCTCTTCCCGCCCCCGGTGGGCATGATGGTCAGCGAGTCGCCCCCGGAGAGCACGTTGCGGACGGCCTGGTCCTGCCCGGGGCGGAAGTCCGGGTACCCCCAGCAGCGGTGCAGCACCTCGCGCGCGGCAGCGAGCGTGGAGTCGTCGGTGGCGTCGATATGCGGGGCTTCGGAGGCCGTCACAGGTGATCGGGGGTTCGCAATGTCTTCGGGTCGTCCGGCGGGTGCCAGTACACGGGAAGGGGGTGGTTGGTTCGCTTCCGGAGGGCGGAGGGACGATGCACCAAGATCGCAGCCGACCCGCACCGGGACAATACACCGGCGACAGAAAGTGCGCAGACAGACCCGGCCCCGCTGTGCCAACCGAACCAAAAACGAAAGCCTTGACCCCGGGGACCCGAACGGGTACCCTGTAATCAGGCGCTCGGGCGAGGGCGGTTCACCGGCCCGGAGCGTCGGCCAGACCGTGGGACGCCGCGGGAAGGCAGCTTGTCGGGTGATTCGGCCCCGGCGAGCCGGTTGCAAGGTCGCTGGCTGCAACCGTAGCCCCTGGAAAACGGGGCACCCCGGCCTCAGACCGCGAGGTCCGTGGAAAGGGATTCGGACCGGTCACCGCACGTGGTGACGCCGAGACGACAGGGAAGGATTCCGCCAGCGGAACGAAGCTCCCGGTGCGATGTGCCGCGCCGGGGGCTTCGTGCTTTTACGGGCGTATCCTCCCGCCGGATCAGCCCTCCGGACCCTCCTCCTCCTTCCCCTGCACCACCCGTTCGCCCGCCAGCGCCGCATCGATCCCCCAGCGCGCGCCCCGGATCCGCTGCAGGTCGCGCACGCGGCGGACGAGCTGCGCGTGGGCCACGTCCTGCGCGGTCAGGACGGGCGAGCGCATCGCCGGACAGTAGGTCGGCGCCGCCATGATGGAGCGCCAGGCGCAGGTGTGGCCCAGCCCCAGCGTGTGCATCAGCTCGTGCATCACCAGGCTCGCCCCGTCGGCCCCGGTGATCAGCGACATCCACCTCACCAGCAGCTCCCCGTAGATGATGTCGCTCCCCTGCGCCGCGGTGCTCCCCAGCCCGGAGACCCGCAGCGTCGGATCGGTGCGCACCAGGACCACGTCGTCCGAGTCCAGGTCGTCCAGCGGGAGGGTCTCCTGATACCGCGCGGGCCGGAACAGGTCCATCCCGAAGGTCGCCTCCATCTCCCCCACGATCCGCCAGAACGCGATGGAGTCTCTCGGGAGGATCCTTTCGGCCGAACCCTCGCGGTCGAAGGCGACCCGGAGCGGGAAGACCCTCTCCGGCCAGGTCCGGAGCACGTTCCGCTCCCGGAGGCTCACCCCCACGTACCCGCGCCGGTAGAAGGAGGAGCAGTCGGGGCAGAGCGGGGCGAAGGCCCGCTCCAGCCTGATCTCCACCGCTTCCCCGGCGAAGGCTCCGGCGGGGATCACCCACTCCCGGGGGACCAGGACGATCCGCTGCTCCCCGGCGAGCGAGTCCGCGACGGCACGCACCAGCGCGGGGATGTAGCGGCGCGCGGAGGGGTCCACGGCATCGACCCGCAGCTCCACGATGTCGTCCGGCGCGCCGGGTGGGAGCCGGACCGAGAACCGTCCGGCCGGGTCCACCACGGCCGAGTCCACCTCCCCGGTGACCCTCACCCGCACGAGCAGGCTGTCGAGACGCCCCCCGTCGGACGGGACGACCTCCCCCCGGATCACCCGCGGGACCGGGGCGGCCGCCTCCTGCGTGGCTGCGCTCCGCGGGAGGATGGACGCCGCGAGGGCGACCAGGATTGTGGCCAGACGATTCATCCGGTGCACGGCACCCTGGACACGGAGAGGGATTAAGGTATTGCGGGGCAACCTGATACACTCCCCGATCCTGCAAGGTCCGGGCACCGGACGCGCGCCGGCCCCACCTGGTGAAGGGGGCACCCGGCGCCGCCGCGACCCATTTTTCCGGTTTCGTGGCTGATCTCCAGCCGGACGGGTTCCATTTTTGCGTAATTCCGGTGCGTGCCGGACCGCCGGCACGACGAGCAGTTACCAGACACCTCATCCGAGCCGCAGGAGCGACGCGATGGCTACTCCGAAGAAGGGGGGATCGAAGGACGGTAACGGTGGAAGGAAGAAGCGGACCAGCACCCGCCCGGCGCCGAATCAGGGACCGAACCAGGGACTCAACCGTCCGGTGCAGCCGAGCGCGGACCTGGCCGCCGTGATCGGGGGCGACGCTGTGCCGCGCACCGAGATCACCAAGCGGGTCTGGGAGTATATCCGGAACAACGGTCTCCAGGACTCCCAGAACCGGCGCATGATCAACGCCGACGCCAAGCTCAGGAAGGTGTTCGGTGGGAAGGACCAGGTCTCGATGTTCGAGATGACCAAGCTGGTGAACCAGCACCTGAAGTAACCCCGCCCGCAGGGAACGCCACTGGCGTTCCGGCCGGGCGGTTCCGGGACCCGGGGCGGCTCCCCGTGGGGCCGCCCCTTTTTGTGGCCGGCCGGCGCGGCAGGTTGGCAGCGTGGCGCGAGAGGTCCTATGTTCAGGGGTTCCCGCCCTCTCGGCGATCTCTCTGACCCGCACCTCACCCCGATGACGAGGAACCTGCTTCCCCGGCTGCTTCCCGCGGCGCTCGCCGCCGCCGCGCTCCTCCCCTCCCCCGCCGACGCGCAGGGACGCTCCGGCGGCCAGGCCGTTTCGATCCCGGCGGCATACCGCGCCCGCGCCGACAGCCTCATCGACGCCGCGCTGGCCGACAGCTTCGCGTTCCGGCGGCTCACGGTCCTGGTGGACCGGTTCGGTCCCCGCTTCAGCGGGACGCCGAACCTGGAGGCGGCGATCGACTGGATCCTGGCCGAGATGCGGCGCGACGGGCTGGAGAACGTCCGCGGCGAGCCGGTGATGGTCCCGCGCTGGGTGCGCGGTGCCGAGGCGGCGGAGCTGGTCTCGCCGCGCCGCCAGCGCCTCCCGATGCTCGGCCTGGGCGGGAGCATCGGCACGCCCCCGGAGGGGATCACCGCCGAGGTGCTGGTGGTGGGGAGCTTCGAGGAGCTGGAGCGCCGGGCCGCCGAGGCCCGCGGCAGGATCGTCCTCTTCGACGTCCCCTTCACCACCTACGGGGAGACGGTGCGCTACCGGTCCACCGGTGCCATCGAGGCCGCGCGCGCCGGGGCCGTCGCCAGCCTGGTCCGCTCCGTGACGCCATTCTCCATGAGGACCCCGCACACGGGGTCGATGCGCTACGACACGGCGGTCCAGCGGATCCCGCACGCGGCCATCACCCCGGAGGACGCCATGATGCTCCACCGGATGCAGGACCGCGGGGAGCGGCCGGTGGTGAAGCTGCAGATGGGCGCGCGGACGCTCCCGGACGTGCCGTCGCGCAACGTGGTGGCGGAGATCCGCGGGCGGGAGCGCCCCGAGGAGGTGGTGGCCCTGGGAGGGCACATCGATTCGTGGGACGTAGGCCAGGGCGCCATGGACGATGCCGGGGGGAGCGTGGCTGCGTGGGAGGCGGTGCGGCTGATGAAGGTGCTGGGGCTACGCCCGCGCCGCACCGTGCGGGTGGTGCTGTGGACCAACGAGGAGAACGGGCTGCGCGGCGGGAACGCCTACCGCGACACCCACCGCGCCGAGATCGCCAACCACGTCCTGGCGATGGAGTCGGACGCCGGGGTCTTCAAGCCGCAGGGGTTCGGCTTCACCGGTTCCGACTCGGCGTTCGCCATCGTCCGGCAGGTGGGATCGCTCCTGAACCGCATCGGCGCCGGAACCATCACCCGCGGCGGCGGCGGCGCGGACATCGGTCCGATCATGGCGCTGGGCGTCCCGGGGATGGGGCTCACGGTGGAGGGGAGCCGCTACTTCTGGTACCACCACACCGACGCGGACACCATCGACAAGCTGGACCCGCGCGAGGTGGCGGAGTGCGTCGCCACCCTGGCGGTGATGGCGTACGTGGTGGCGGACCTGCCGGAGCGGCTTCCCTTCGGCGGGGCGCCGGCGGCATCGAACTGACGTCGTTGAACTGCGGGAACTACAGGGTTGGGCGTGCCCCCGCAAACCACGCG
>DATAAL010000152.1:0-14870 GCA_036260145.1 Longimicrobiaceae bacterium
GGAGCTGGCGCATGTCGAGGAGCCGGTCGTCCACGCCAGCATGGTGCCGAGCGCCGCGGCGGAGCTGCTGCGCACCGGCGGGATCCCCGCGAGCGTGAAGACGCTGAACCTGGGGGGCGAGGCGCTGCCGAACCCGCTGGCGCAGGGGCTCTACGGCCTCGGCACGGTGGAGAAGGTGGGCAACCTGTACGGTCCCACCGAGGACACCACGTACTCCACCTACGCGCTGGTGGAGCGCGGCGGGGAGCAGGTCCACGTCGGGCGCCCGGTGGCGAACACGCGGACGTACGTGCTGGACGCAGAGCTCCAGCCGGTGCCGATCGGGGTCATCGGCGAGCTGTACCTGGCGGGCGACGGTCTCTCGCGCGGGTATGCGAGGCGGCCGGAGCTGACGGCGGAGCGCTTCGTGCCGAACCCGTTCGGGGCACCGGGCACGCGGATGTACCGGGTGATGGACCGGGTGCGGTGGCGGGCGGACGGGGTGCTGGAGTACATGGGGCGGACGGACTTCCAGGTGAAGGTGCGCGGCTTCCGCATCGAGCTGGGGGAGATCGAGGCTGTCCTGGGGCGGCATCCGGCTGTGCGGGAGGTGGTCGCCGCGGTCCGGGAAGACCGGCCCGGCGACCGTCGTAGCGTGGCCTACGTGACCGCGCGGGACGGGCAGGCGCTCGTCCCGGCCGAGCTGCGGACACACGTGGGGACGCACCTGCCGGAGTACATGGTGCCCTCCACGGTGGTCGTGCTGGAGGCGCTGCCGCTGACCCCCAACGGCAAGGTGGACCGCAGGGCGCTTCCCGCGCCGGAGGGCGGTGAGGGTGCGGCGTACGTGGCGCCGCGGGACGCGCTGGAGCTGGCACTGGCTCGCGCCTGGGAGGAGGTCCTGGGCGTCGCACCCGTCGGCGTGCACGACGACTTCTTCGCGCTGGGAGGGCACTCGCTGCTGAGCGTCCGGCTTATGGCGCGGGTCGAGGAGCTGACCGGGAGCAGGCTTCCCCTGGCGACGCTCTTCGCGGCACCTACCGTGGGGGCGCTCGCCTCCGTGCTGCGCCGGGAGGCGGCGGGAGTCGGAAGGGGGCCGCTGGTCCCGATCCGCGCCGGAGCCGGCCGGCGTCCGCTCTTCCTGGTGCACGGAGCCGGCGGGGGGGTGCTGTCCTATGCCGCCCTGGGCCGCCGCCTGCCGCCGGATCAGCCCCTCTACGGCCTCCAGGCACGCGGCCTGGACGGCGGGGAAGCGCCCCACGCCAGCATCGAAGCGATGGCCGCCGACTATCTGGCCGCTGTGCGGGAGATACAGCCGGCGGGGTCGTACCTGCTCGGCGGGTGGTCCATGGGCGGCGTGGTGGCCTTCGAGATGTCGCGGCAAATGGAGGCCGCCGGAGAGCGCGTCGAGCGCCTCGTCCTCGTGGACTCGGCATTCTCCGTGCGGACGGACGACCAGGACGAAGTGGACCTGCTCGCGGCCTTCGCCCTCCACCTGGGCATTCCGGTCGACCGCATCGCCCTGTCGACCGACATGGTCCGGCAGATGGAGCCCGGGGAGCGGCTGCGGATCGCCCTGGAAGCCGCCCGTGCCGCGGACGTGGTTCCTCCGGAGCTGGACCTCGTCCGGTTCCATGCCCTGTGGGATGTGTTCCGCGCCAACGTCGCCGCACTACGGCGCTACCGTCCGGCTACCATCGAGGCAGACATCGTGCTGGTGCGCGCCGCGGAGGGAGGAGTGGATCCCACCCGGTGGGCGGAGCTGACCACGGGGCGGGTGGAGGCGCGGACGGTCGCGGGGAGCCACTTCACCCTGGTGCGGGAGCCGCACGTCCGCGGGCTCGCCGCCGCCATCTCGGCCGCGCTGACCCATCTTCCGCCGTTCCCCCGCAGGGCTGCCGCCCCCACCGGCCCGAGGCGAAGGAGTGCCGGGTTGTCGGAGCAGGAGACCGCGAGCCGCGGACGCGAGTACGAGCCGTAGGGTCGAGTGCATCAGGGACCCACCGGGGAGCGCGGACACCGACAGGCGATTATTCCCGACCACTTATCTGCCGGCCTCCGTCGAAATTACAAGAGTCTGGCGAAACATATGGATCGCGCTATACTTTCGGGTTGCGGTGGAGTGAACGCCCCCTTCCCATACTAGAGAGGTGGTACCATGAAACGCGAATTGACATTGGTGGTGTGCTTCGGCATCATGGCGTGGGCTACGCCTTCGGTCTCGTACGCGCAGGCGACCCGGACCTGGGTCTCGGGTGTCGGTGACGACGTGAATCCCTGCTCGCGTACCGCTCCGTGCAAGACCTTCGCGGGCGCGATCTCCAAGACCGCGGCCAACGGGATCATCAACTGCCTGGATCCCGGCGGATTCGGCGCGGTCACCATCACCAAGTCCATCACGATCGACTGCACCGGGACGCTGGGCAGCGTTCTGTTCACGGGAGCTTCCTCCGGCGTTGTCGTCAACGGCACCGACATCGTCGTCACCCTTCGCAACCTGGACATCAACGGCTCGGGGACCGGTCTGGTCGCGGTCAGGTTCACCAACGGGAGGCGGCTCAACATCGAGGGCGTGAAGATCTCCCAGGCCGGGCAGGCCGGAGTCCTGGTCTCTTCGATGGCCGGCGCCGGAAACGTCGTGATCAAGGACGCGACCATCTCCAACGGTGTCGATGGGATCCGCGTCGGCCACGGCATCACCACGGTGAACAACTCGATCATCTCCGGCAACTCCGGGTTCGCGCTGATCGCCGAGAACGCCGGGATCATCAACGCCGACGGGAACATCGTGAACTACAACAACGTGGGGGTGCAGGCCGGGAACGGGGGGGCCGGGCAGACCAACGCGACCGTGCGGATCTCGCACAACGACGTCCAGGGCAACAGCACCGGGTTCGGCTGCGGCGGCGGGGCCCTCGCTTCCGACGGCACGAACCGGAAGGGCAACAACGTCGGCGGGGTCGTGCCGGTCTGCAACCCGAACGCCACCATCACCCTGCAGTAGTCGATCACACCTCCGAGCCGCGCTCGCCCCGCTGGGTGAGCGCGGCCCGGCGGCTTGCACCACGTCACGGCTGACGCCGTCCGGGCAGGCAGCAGCGCTCCGCCGATACCGGTGAAGGCCGCGGAAGCGCACATGAACGTCGGGGCACTTCTTGCTCCGCAGGCCGAGGTGGTGCCACCGCGCCCGCCTCGGCCGTCGTATTCCTCGACCTCCATGCACCGCCTTCCGGACGGGCACGGCGGCGCCCGGACCGCTTGCGGTAGGTTTCAGGCACTGTTAAACTTACGGCGCAAACCATACGGATCCTGGACGACTCCCCAGAGCTCCCCTGGTATGGTGATCCCCTCCCTTCCCGCCGGGTGATCGCCGTCCCACCTGCGCCGTTCCACCGTCCTGTTTTCCGAAGGACCCTCCGCCGGGAGCGCGAACATGTCCCGTGAACGCAACACCCGTCTCGATCCCGCAGGCTTCACCCTGGTGGAGATCCTGGTGGTGATCGTGGTGATCGGCGTGCTCGCCACACTGGTCGCCCCGAACGTGTTCCGACACGTGGGGAGCGCCAACTTATCCACCGCCCGGTCCCAGGTCGAGATGCTGGGTGCCGCGCTCGACGCGTACCGCCTGGACAACGGCCGCTATCCAAGCACGGAGCAGGGGCTCGCCGCCCTCTGGGACCGCCCCGTGGGTGAGCCGCAGCCGCGGAACTGGAGGGGCCCCTACCTCAAGAAGAACGTTCCACCCGACCCCTGGGGCAACGCGTACGTCTACCAGAGCCCGGGGCAGCACAGCCGGATGGGGTACGACCTCCTGAGCCACGGCGCGGACGCGAAGCCGGGGGGAGAGTCGGAGGACGCCGACGTCACCAGCTGGGACTAGCCCGTGCCGGCGTACGCGTACCGGGCCGTCGACGCCAGCGGGCGGACCCATCGGGGCCGGCTGGAGGCGGGAAGCCCTGCGGCCCTGTCGCGCTCCCTGGAGGAGAACGGCCTGCTGCTGCTGGACGCGGCGGACGCCGGTGCCCAGGCCGCGCGGGCTCCGACCTTCGGGCCGGGGAGGAGACGCTCGGTCCTGGAGGTCACCCAGGCGCTGGCCGCCCTCCTTCCGGCCGGGATGCCGCTGGCGCGCGCCCTCGGCACCGCCTCCGAGCTCGCGACCGGAGAGGTCCGGACCGCGCTCGAGGAGATCCGTGGCCGCGTGGAGCAGGGCGATTCCATTGCCGCCGCCCTCGCGAGGTACCCGGCGCTGTTCTCGCCGCTCTATGTGGGGATGGTGCGCGCGGGAGAGCGGAGCGGGGACCTGGACGCCGCCTTCGCGCGCCTCGCCGAGCAGCTGGAGCGCGACGAGGAGCTGCGGGGGCGGCTCCTCTCAGCGTCCATCTACCCGCTGATCCTGGCGACCATGGGCGGCGCCGCGGTGGTGGTCCTGCTGCTCTTCGTGATCCCCCGGTTCGCGGAGCTCCTGGAAGGGGCGGGGGCCTCCCTCCCGGCGTCGACCGCCCTCCTCCTCTCGATCGCGACGGGTCTGCGCCGGTTCTGGCCCGTCCTGCTGGGGGCGCTAGTGCTCGCCGTCCTGGCGGCCACCGCCGCCGTGCGCAGCGAGCAGGGGCGGCGATCCGCGTCCGCCCTCCTGCTGGCCGTCCCCGGGATCCGCGGGCTTCGCCGGGCGGTGCTCGCCGCGCGCTTCGCGCGGCTGACCGGGGTGCTCCTGGGAGGCGGCGCGCCGCTGCTCTCGGCGCTCGACGACGCGCTGGAGTCGCTGGACGATCCGCTGGCTCGCGACGAGGTCGCGCGCATCCGCTCGCGCGTGCGGGAGGGCTCCTCGCTCCACGGCGCCATCGCGGAGGGCGGGCTCTTCCCTCCGCTCCTGGCGAGGCTGGTGGCGGTGGGCGAGGGGTCGGGGCGGCTGCGGGAGTTCCTGCTCAAGGCGGCGGAGATGTTCGACGCCCGTAACCTGCGGACGGTGCAGCGCCTCGTCGCGCTGGCCGAGCCGGCGATGATCGTTTTCTTCGGCGCGCTGGTGGCCTTCGTCGCCCTCTCCCTCCTGCAGGCGATCTACGGGGTCAACGCCGACGCCTTCCGCTGACGCGCGCGTCCCCCTAGCGATGAACGCCGCAGTGGCCGCACCGGCATCGTCCCGCCACGTACGATCCACCGGGCCCCGCCGGAGCCGCGCCGGGTTCACCCTGGTGGAGATCGTGGTCGTCCTGCTCATCCTCGGGATCGCCGCCGGGGCGGTGGCTCCCGCGCTCCTCCGCGACGATGGGCCGCAGGACCCGGTGGCGCGGACCGCGGAGGAGCTGGCCGCCGTACTCCGGAGCGCCCGGCACCACGCCGTCTCCGGTGGAGTAACCACGGTTCTGGTGCTGGACCCGGGAAGCGGGCGGTACTGGCTGGAGGGAGACTCCGTCCGGGAGGGCTTCCTGGCGCGGGCGCCGGGGGTCGTGCTCGTCGCATCCACACCCCGCGTCCGCTTCGAGTTCTCCTCGACGGGAGGGGCCTGGGGACAGTCGGTGGTCGTCTCCGGCGTGGGGCGTGGGGCCGTGGTGACCGTGGACCCCTGGACCGGAGACGCCGATGTCCAGGCTCAATGATCGGGGCTTCACCCTCCTGGAGGCGGTGGTCGCCCTGGCGATCCTGGGGCTCGCCTCCGTCGCCGCGCTCTCCGCGCTGGCGGCGGAGCTGAGGAGCGCCGAGCGCGCGCAGCGCGCGCTGGAGGCCGCCGCGCTCGCCCAGGACCGGCTCGCCGCCCTGGAGCTCCTCTCCGTGGAGGATCTGAGTCCCCTTCCGGACTCCCTGCGGCGGGGGCGGTTCGGCGCGCCGTTCACCGCGTACGCCTGGGAGGCCGCCGTGCGGGAGGTGCCGGGAGACCAGGGCCTCGTGGACGCCGCGGTCCGGGTGGAGTGGGAGGGCGGCGCCTACCCCCTGCACGCGCTCCTCTACCGGCCCCGGCCGAGGACGGTGCCCCGGTGAACCGCTTCGGGACGACGCTGATCGAGCTGGTGGTGGGGCTGACCATCGTGGGGCTGGTCCTCGCCGCCGGCTACGGAGCGCTGCATTCCGTGGTCGAGCACCGCCAGCGCGCGGACGAGACGACCCGCGAGGTGGTCCGGGCGTCGACGCTCCGCCACACGCTGGTCTCCTGGCTGGCCGGCGCCCACCTTACCGTGGAGGAGGGGGGGCCGGAGTTCCGCGGGCTCGACGGGATCGGCGCCGATGCGTCGCTGGACGAGGTCACCTTCCTGACCACGGCTTCCACGCCGCTGGACGGGGGCGCCCCGATCTTCGTCCGCCTCTTCGTGGACAGGGACGAGGCGACGCCGGAGCGCGGCCTGGTCGCGGAGCTCGCGGAATGGCGCGGATCACGGACCCTGCGACTGGAGATGGAGCCGCGGGCGGCCGGGCTGGAGCTGCGGTACCTCTCGGGGATCTCGGGCGGCGAGCGGTGGATGCCGAGCTGGATCTCGTCCAGCGTGCTCCCGCGGGGCGTGGAGCTGACCCTGGTGCCGCCCCCAGCCGACTCGCTTGCGCCCCTGCTCCGGCTCCCCATCCGGGTGCACCTGGAGGGGGGGACGTGAGGAGCCAGCGAGGCTTCGCCCTGGTGGCGGCGCTGTGGCTGCTGGTGGCGCTCTCCGCGGCGGCGCTCCACCTCAGCCTGCGCGCGCGGGACCGCCGGCTGGCCGCGGCGAACGTGGCGGAGGAGACGCAGGCGCGCGCGGCGGCGCTCTCCGGGCTGGCCCACGCGCGCGCCCTGCTGACGCGCCGGCTGGAGGAGCGGGAAGGCCTCGCGGGAGGAAGCGCCTCTCCGCTCTCTCTCGACCCCTGGAGGGACGTCGAGCGGCTCTTCCCGGACTCGCTGGCGCTCCCCCACGCGAGCTACCGGGTGGTGCTGCGCGACGCCGGCGCAGCCCTGAACCTGAACCTCGCGACCGAGGAGGAGCTCCTCCGGCTCCTGCTCGCTCTCGGGGTCGACGGCGGGCGCGCCGACCAGATCGCCCAGTCGGTGATGGACTGGCGCGACCCGGACGACCTGCACCGCGGGCGCGGGGCGGAGCGGGACTTCTACGAGCGGGTTTCGGCGCCGGCCGTTCCGCGCAACGGTCCCTTCGCGGACCTGTCCGAGCTGGCGTACGTGCGGGGGGTCACTCCCGAGATCCACCGCCGGCTGCGTCCCCATCTGACGCTGCTCGGGAGCGGCCAGGTGAACCTGAACGCCGCCGACCCGGTCGTGCTCCTCTCCCTCCCGGGGATGAGCGACGGGGCGGTCGGCGTGCTGATGCGCTACCGGAGCCAGGGGCGGGCGCTCGGGACCCTCTTCGAGCTGTCGCAGGAGCTCTCCCCCAAGGCCCGTTATCTCTTCCTCGCGGAGCTGCCACGCCTGATGTTGCGCACCACCACCGAGACCCGGGAGATCGAAGCCCGCAGCGAGGGGTGGGTCGTGGGGAGCCGCGTCCGCGTCCGCGCGGAAGGGCTGCTGGTCCGGGCCGGCGGCACCGCGTACCTTGTCGGCCGGAGGATCCGGTGAGCGTGCCCTGGCTCGCGGCGCGGCGGGTCGAGGTCGGCGTCGCGCTGGCGCCGGGTGGCCTCTGGGCGGCCGTGCCCGGGGACCGGCTCTGGACCCGGGCGCTGGAGACCTCCGCGTCTCCCGACGGAACGTGGCAGGAGCTGCGCGAGGCGCTCGGCGAGCTGGCCGGGTACCTGGCTCCGGCGTCGCCCGTCCTGCACGTGGCGCTCCTCCCCGCGCTCGCGCAGGTGCGGTGGGTGCAGCTCCCGCCGTTGGGGGAGGACGAGCTTCGCCGCGTGATCTCCCGCGAGGCCGGCCGCTACTTCCCGGGTCCGGCGGAGCCCCGGGCGGTGGGGGTGGAGAGGGTACTCCGGGGGGACGGCTCCGGGCGCGTGCTCGCCGTCACGGCGGCGCGCCCGCTCCTCGACGCCGTTCACTCGGCTGCGGCCGAAGCTGGTTGCCGGGTGGTCTCCGTGGTCCCGGCGTATTCGGCGTGGGCCGCGGCCGCGGGCGCCCTCTGGCCTGCGATCGGTCGCGCGCGGGGGGCACTGCTTGTGGCCGGCGAGGACCGGATCGAGGTGGTCCACGTGGAGCGAGGGCGGTTGACGTTCCTGCGCCGTCTCCCGGCGACCGGGTGCGATCCGGCCCGCCTGCTCGACGCGCTCGGCGAACGGCCGCAGACGGGGGAGCAGGTGGCCGTGGTGGGCCCCGAGCCGCTCCGCTCCCTGGTCGGTGCGCTCCTCGGCGCGGAAGGAGTCCACCCGGCCGAGCCGGCCGCGGGCTCCTCCTTCCCGGAATCCGCGGAAGGGCTGGCGGCCGCGTTCGCGCCGCGCGCCTCCGGTCCGTCGCTCCTTCGCGAGCGGGAGCACGCGGGCCGCCGCCGGCGCGCGTCCCGGAGGACGCTCTGGTTCGCCGCTGCGGCAGGGGTGCTGCTCCTGACCACCGCAGGGCTCGAGCTGTGGGGCGCCCGGCGCGAGCTGGACGCGGTGCGGGCCCGCCGCGAGACGATCCGCGCGAGCGTCGGCGAGGTCGTGGCGGTGCGGGAGGCGATCGGCGGCCTGAACGGCCGGCTTACCTCGCTGGCGGAGCTGGAAGGGAGCGCCCCCCGCTGGTCGGACGTGGTCGCTCGGGTGGCGGATCACCTGCCCCGCGACGCGCACCTGACCGCCTTCCGGGGCCAAGCGGACACGCTCGTCCTGGAGGGGGCCGCCGGCCGGGCCGGGGGGGTGATCGCGGCGATGCAGCGGGTGCCCGGGCTGGTGGAGGTGCGCGCGGGCGCGCCGATCCGGCGGGAGACGGACGAGGGAGGTGGCGCGGTGGACCGGTTCTCCCTCGTCGCGCGCGTGGTGTGGGTTCCGGGGGAGGTGACGCGGTGAGCGCTCTCCACCTCGGCTCCCGCGACCGGCGCGCGCTGGTCCTCGGCGCCATCCTGCTGGCGCCGGCCCTGCTTTTCGCGCTCGTCCTCAAGCCCTACCTGCGCACCCTCTCCGAGGTCCGGGACGGGGTGGCACAGGAGCGGAGCCTCCTGTCCCGGGAGCTGGGCATGCTGGCGGAGGCGCGTCTCTACCCGGCGATCCTCGACAGCGTGGAGGTGGGGATACGCGCCGAGTCGCCGCGACTGTTCGGGGGGCGGGACCCCCTGGCCGCCACCGCGGCGCTGGCGGACTACGTCGGCGAGAGTGCCGCGCGGAGCCGGATCCTGGTGGAGCGGAGCGAGACCCGGGTGCCGGAGACCGCCGGGGAGGCGCTGGTCCCGCTCCGCGTCGAGTTGCAGGCCGCGGGCGACCTGCAGGGGATCCTGACCTTCCTCCGCCGCCTGGAGAGGGGGGAGAAGCTCGTCCGGGTGGAGCGGATCACCATCGAGCAGGCCCGATCGTACGCGGCCGACCCGGAAACGGAGCGCCTCTCGCTCTCCGCGACGATCCACGGCTACACGCTCGCCGCGGAGGAGGCACCGCGATGAGGGCCTGGAGGAACGGGGCCGGCACCACGCTGATGCTGGCCGCCGTGGCGGCGTCCGCCGTGCTCTGCGCCTGGTCGTACCAGCGGGCGGTGCAGCTCGACGCGCTGCCCGTGGCCGGCCGCACGGGCGCGGCGCTGGAGGTCCCCCGTATCGTCCGGCCGACCGGCGAGCCGCCGGAGGCGCTGGTGGCCGCCCTCGAGAGCGCCCCCTTCCACCCGGAGCGCAGGAGGCCCGCCGGCCGGTTCCGGCTCCCCGGAGACGCCGTCCCCGTGGCGGCTGCGCCGCCTCCGGCGACGGACCCCGACGCGCCCCCCTTGCAGGTGCAGCTCTTCGGAACCGTGGTGGCCCCGGGGGGGAGAAGCTTCGCCCTGGTCCAGCTGGGCGCGGAGCCCCCGAAGCTGGTACGGATCGGGGAGAAGATCGGCGACCTCACCCTGACGCAGGTGGGGCAGAGGCGCGCCGTGTTCCTTTCCGCGGCGGGTGCCCGGGTGGAAGTCCACGTGCAAAGGATAGGGAGCTGACGTGATCTCGCGCTGGTGGCTCGTCCCGATGGTGCTCGCCCTCCTCCTCGCCCCGCGCCCGCTCCCGGCGCAGCAGGGCGAGGGGGTGAGAGTCACGCCGCGGGGGGTGCTCCTCGACTTCCAGGACGCGGACATCCGGCTGGTGATGTCGGCGCTCGCGGAGGCGGGCGGGCTGAACGTGGTCTACTCCGACATCCCGCCGAGGCGGGTGACGATGCGGACGAGCCAGGCGGTGCCGCAGGAGAACATCCTCGCTCTGATGCGCAGCATCGCGGCCTCCAACGGCCTGGCGCTGGTGGAGGAGGGGACGTTCATCCGGGTGGAGGCGGCGGGCGGCGGAGGTGCCGGAGCCGGTGGAGCCGGGGCGGGCGAGGCCGGGCAGGCCGGCGCCTCCCCCGAGGCGCGGCTCTTCGTGTACCGCCTTCGGCACGTCCGGGCGGATCGGCTGGCGGCCACCCTGCAGGCGGTATTCGGCGGCGGGCGGGGAACCGCGGAGGCGCCCGGGCTCAGCCGGCCCTCCCTCTCGGAGGCGCTGCGCGAGCAGCGGGTCCCTCCCGCCGGAGCGGAGCCGCCGCCGGTGGCGGTAGCCGCATCGGGAGGCCCCAGCCTCCCGGCCCAGCTCCAGGGCCAGATCCAGATCGTCCCCGACGAGGTTACCAACTCGCTCCTGGTGCGCGCCTCGGCGGCGGACTGGGAGGTGGTCCGCCGGGCCGTCGAGGCGCTGGACCTGCGCCCGCTGCAGGTGGTCATCGAGGGGATGATCGTGGAGGTACGCCGGAACCGCGACTTCGAGCTGGGGATCACCGGCCGGGGGTCCGACCGGGGTGCCTCCGGGAGCCGGACCGGGTCCGCGGTGCTCGGTGGCACGACGCCCGGCCACCTGGTGATCGAGGTGAAGCGGCTGGGCGGGATCGACCTGGACGTGGCGCTCTCCACCCTCGCCTCCGCCGGGCGGGTGCGGATCCTCTCCCGTCCGATCGTCCTCGCCCAGAACAACCAGGAGGCGCGGATCCTGATTGGCGCGCAGCGCCCGTTCATCCAGGTCTTCCGCGCCCTCCCCACCGAGGCGGCCGTTCGCGACCAGGTGGTCCAGTACCGGGACGTGGGCACCTCGCTCACCATCCGGCCGACCATCAACCCCGATGGCTACGTCAACCTGGAGCTCACGCAGGAGGTGAGCAACGCCACCAGCGAGACGCAGTTCGGCGCGCCGGTCATCAGCACCCGCGAGGCGTCCACCCACCTGTTCGTCAAGGACGGGCGTACGGTGGTGCTCGGTGGCCTCACCGAGCAGCAGCGGGACCAGTCCCGCTCGGGGATCCCCTTCCTCAAGGACATCCCCATCCTGGGCGCCCTGTTCGGCTTCACCCGCAACAACAGCTTCCGCAGCGAGTTCTTCCTCTTCCTGACGCCTCACATCATCGAGACGGACGAGGACGCCGAGCGGATCCGGGCGCGGGTGGAGGGTACGGAGCTGGCCGGTCCGCAGCTCCCGGCGCAGCCGCTTCTTCTGGCGCCGGACTCCGCGCAGGCCCGACGCCCCGATGGGAGGACGCCGTGATCCGCCTCGCCATCGATCTGCCCGGAGCGCGCATGGAGAGCCTCCCCGACCTGCGGATGGTGACGCCGCTCACCACCGAGCTCACCGCCGATTACCTGGAGCATTACGCGGTGCTCCCGCTCGGCCTGGCCGAGGGCCGGCTTCGCGTCGCCACCTGGCGGGAGGAGGTGGACGTGCAGGCGCTTGACGACCTCCGCCTTCTGACCGGGGCGGATTGCGAGCTGGTCCTCCTCGCCGAGGCCGAGGTCCGCGCCGCCATCCGGCGCGTCTACGGGGGCGACGGGATCACGGCGCAGGGGGTGATCGCCGGCCTGTCCATCGACGTTCGCGGGACCGGCGAGCAGGACCTGGCGCTCGACGATCTGGTCAGCCTGGCCAACGAGGCGCCCGTGGTGAAGCTGGTCAGCCTCCTCCTCCTGGAGGCACTGGAGGCGCGCGCGTCGGATGTGCACATCGAGAGCTACACGGGACGCCTCCGGGTCCGCTACCGGGTGGATGGGGTGCTGCAGGACGCGCCCTCGCCCCCCGCGGAGCTCACCCCCGCCATCGTCAGCCGGCTCAAGATCATGGCGGACCTGGACATCGCGGAGCGGCGGGTGCCCCAGGACGGACGCATCCGGCTGCGGCTGCAGGACCGGCCGGTGGACGTGCGGGTCTCCACCCTCCCCACCCTGCACGGGGAGAGCGTCGTGCTGCGGCTCCTCGACCAGGAGCGCGGCCGGGTCGGGCTGGAGGAGCTGGGGATGGGGGAGGAGACCCTCGGGCGCTTCCTCCGGGTGATCGCGCGCCCGCACGGGATCGTGCTCGCCACCGGGCCGACGGGCTCCGGTAAGACCACCACCCTGTACGCCGCAGTGGACCGGATCCGCACGGGGCGGGAGAAGATCCTCACGGTCGAGGACCCGGTGGAGTACGAGCTGGCCGGGGTGCCGCAGATCCCGGTGAACGAGAAGGTCGGCGTCACCTTCGCGGCGGCGCTCCGGGCGCTGCTCCGCCAGGATCCCGACGTGCTCATGGTGGGTGAGATCCGCGACGGCGAGACGGCGGAGATCGCCACGCACGCCGCCCTCACCGGACACCTGGTGCTCTCCACGCTGCACACCAACGACGCCCCTGGCGCGCTCACCCGGCTCATCGACCTGGGGGTAGCTCCCTACCTGGTAGCCAGCACGGTGGAGGCGATCCTGGCCCAGCGGCTCGTGCGGGTGATCTGCGGGCGGTGCAGGGAGGAGATGCGCGTGGATGGGGCCTGGCAGAGTGCCTTCGGCGCGGCGGGCGCCGGGCTGACGCGCGTGTACCGGGGGGCGGGGTGCGAGGAGTGCCGGGGGTCCGGCTTCCGCGGCCGCATCGGGATCTACGAGCTGCTGGTGATGGGCGAGGAGATCCGCGCCGAGCTGCTGCGCCAGCGCGGGGCGGGCGAGCTGCGGGAGATCGCCCGCGCCACGGGGATGCGCACACTGCGCGAGGACGGGCTGCGCCTGGTGCGTACCGGGATCACCACGCCGGAAGAGGTGCTGCGGGTGACGGCCGACTGAGCACCTGGGTGGGGGCACGGCTCTCCGATTACACCCGTGGGCAGCTCCGTCCGATTTCTGCGTATCATGGTTCTTGCATTTGTGGCCGTGGAGACCAATATCGAGCATCCCACGGATAGCCGCCTCCTCCGA
Organism: Longimicrobiaceae bacterium; assembly: GCA_036260145.1. Classification (GTDB taxonomy): domain Bacteria; phylum Gemmatimonadota; class Gemmatimonadetes; order Longimicrobiales; family Longimicrobiaceae; genus JAFAYN01. Next base: position 13,196 of record DATAAL010000152.1, read on the forward strand.
CACGGATCAGCGGGCTAGGCGGACCTCACCGAGACTCGAGGTGGACTGCTTGCCGACGTTCAGCAGCTCGGCAACCCGGAGCAGCGTGCGCCAGGGCGCCAGATCCCCGGCGTAGACCACCTCCCCCATCCACCCGCCGACCTTCATCTGCCGCCCCTGCCGCCGAGAGAACCGCGGCACCTCCGCCCGGCGCACCGAGCGGTCGGCGGTCTCCACCTCCCCGGCGGCCCCCCACGGACCGATGCCCTCCGTTCGGAACCATCAGGATTTCATCTCTCCTCCGGTGTGACATGAAGCCAGACGGAAGCGAGGTCCTGCCAGGGAGCTTGCAGCCGGGCAGGTGTGCGAGGCCGCCGGAGCTCGAGGTGCCGGGCAGCACGGAGGGGGACCGGCGGCAGGTGGCGGAGACGTGGAACGCCACGGCAGCGGGGTCTCCCGAGCGCTGCATCCACGAGCTGTTCGCGGAGCAGGCGGAGCGCACGCCCGAAGCCGTGGCGGTGGAGTACGAGGACCGGTCCCTCACCTACGCGGAGCTGGAAGCCCGGGCCGGCTTCTCCCGGGTGCGGATGGCGTTCGTGGGTGGCGACGCGGTGCCGCCGGAGCTGCTGGAGGAGATGCGGGAGGCGTTCCCGGCCGCGCTGGTGGCGGTGGACTGCATCCCGCGGACCTCCACGGGCAAGACGGACCGTGGGGCGCTCCCCGCGCCGGACGTAGGCAACAGGAACGACTACGTGGCGCCACGCGGTCCGGCGGAGGAGCTGGTGGCCGCGGTGTGGGCGGAGGCGCTGGGGGTGGAGCGCGTGGTGGTGCACAACGGCTCCTTCGACCTGGGCGGGCACTCGCTCCTGGCGATGACCGTGGCCGCGCGGCTCGCGGCGATGCGCCTGGAAGTCCCCGTGCGGCTCTTCTTCCAGGCCCCCACGCTGGAGGCGTTCGTCCGGGAGATGACGGCCCGCGAGACGAGCCCCGGACAGACGGAGCAGGTGGCGGCCATCGCCCTCAGGGTCCGCTCGCTCACTCCGGAGGCGCGACACCGGATGCTGCGGGAGAGGCAGGAGAAGGCGGGCGCGACCCGGACGGGCGGCTCCAGGACGGCGGTTGACGAGGCGGGCCTCCGACGGGGAGGTGCTCCGGACCGCCGGATCGATGAGCCTCCGGCCGTGGATGACGGACCTCGGCACCAGCGGCCGTGCTCCCGTCCCGGGGGGCGGAAGCCACGCGCGAAACGCCCCCTCGTTCTATTCCCTGAACCTGTCGCTCCGGGCTCGCCGCTCGGCCGCCGGCTCCACGTCCACGCTCCTGACGTTGCCCGCCCTCCCCCACATTCCCAGGTCCGCCACCGTGTAGACGCCGCTCACGTCCAGGCTCGCGGGGCTGCGGATGACGAGGAATCCGTCGATGTACGAGGCGGGGAGCCGGCCCTGGAAGAGGCGGCGCCGGAGGTCGTCGCAATCGGTCGTCAGGGCCTGGCGGGCGGCCAGGCGGTCCTCGGAGATCCGGAGAACTTCGCCCGGACGCTGGTTGCCCGGCGGGTAGGCCAGCGCCAGCTCCTTGACGAAGGTGACGGAATCCGGGCCGGGGTTCCTGACGTTGACCGTGGTACGATAGACCCCTCTCGCCAGACGCAGGTCGTTCCGGTCGCCCTGCGTGCCGCAGACGATCTTGACCGCGTACT
>DATAAL010000153.1:0-4954 GCA_036260145.1 Longimicrobiaceae bacterium
CTGGGGGAGGCGATGGCCGCCCCAGCTCGTCCAGCCGGGTGGACGCTCTGGAGCGGGATGCAGGCCCGCGGGGAGGCCGCCACCCGCTCCGAGCTACGCCAGCTCCGCGCCCAGGTGGACTCGCTGCGCGCCCTGGTCTCCGCGCCCGACACCGCCGGCGTCCTCCCCGCGGACTCGACCCCTGCCGCGGCAAGCCCCGTGAACCCGTCGCCCCGGAGCCCGAACCCGCGATGAGCAGCGTACCGCCCCTCGACCCCGTCGGCCGTCCGGAGGAGCCGCTCCTGGACGTCCTCCTGCGCGACACCCTCCCCGAGATCAAGCTGGAGCTGGGGAGGAACATCGACCGGGAGAACGCCCGCGCCCTCCCCGAGCGCTACGCCCAGCTCCTCCCCCCCTCGGTGCTGGTGGTGACGCTGCGGCCCGACACCGCGGACGCTCTCCTCCCCCTGGCGCGGGAGATCGAGCGGGAGCTGACCGACTCGTGCATGCGGCATGGATCGCTGTACGACCGGGAGTACCGGGTGCAGCTCCACCGCGCGGAGCACCAGGACGTCCCGCTCTTCGTGGTGACCTCGCACAGCGAGAGCGAGCTGGCGGAGATCGAGGCGGTCCCGATCTCCGCTCCCGCCCCCACGCCCGAGCCGGTCTTCGCCCCGGGGATGGACCCCGACGCCACCCGCGTGGACTCCGTTCCGGCCGAGCCTCCGGGGTGGGAAGCCGGGCGCTTCCTCCTGGTGGTGGAGGATCTGGAGGGGGAGGAGCGGGAGGTGTTCCGCCTCACGGAACCGCTGACCACGGTAGGGCGCCGCAGCGACGACCCGAGGCTGCGGAGCACCGTGTCGCTGGCCGATGTCCCCCACGTCAGCCGCCGCCAGCTTGTCCTGGTGTGGGAGCCCCGCGGGGACGAACCCGGGTTTCGCGTGTACAACCTGGGGCTGAACCCGGTGCACCTGGGCGGACAGGAGATCCCGGGGGCCAACCGCAAGCACGGCGCGCTCCACCTGGAGGAGCTCCAGGGGGCGCACACCGAGTGGCTCCCCGTGGACGAGCCGCTCCGCATCGGGGAGCACGGCCCGGTGCTCCGCATCCAGGACCTCCCTGCCCCGGAGGAGGACCCGGACGCCACGCGCTTCGGATGAGGCGCGCCCCCCCCTCACCCCGCGGCTCCAGATGTCCGGCTTCGAGCAGCTCCTGATCGGACGGGTCGTCGGCCACCACTACCGCATCGAGGAGGTCCTCGGCGACGGGGGCTTCGGCGTGGTCTTCCGCGCCGTGGACCTGCGGGAGGAGCGCGCCGGGCGCGCAGTGGCGGTCAAGGTGCTCAAGGTCCCGGTCCGCTCCTCCGCGGAGGAGCGTGCCCGGCTGCGCGCCCGCTTCCGGCACGAGGCTGCCTACGCCGCCCGCCTCCCCACGCACGGCGGGATCGTCCCCATCTACGACTACGGGACCGACCCCGCGCTGGACTGCGACTTCCTGGTGATGGAGCTGCTGCGGGGGGAGGACCTGCGCGCGCGCCTGCTGCGCCCGGAGCCGATCCCGCTCCCGGCGGCGCTGCGGATCCTGCGGGACACGGCGCGCGCCCTGGCCATCGGCCACCGGGCCGGGCTGATCCACCGCGACGTCAAGCCGGGGAACATCTTCCTGGCCCGCTCGGGCGACGGGGGCGAGCCGGAGGTGCGGGTGCTGGACTTCGGGATCGCCAAGCCGCTGGACGGCCACGACGGGGAGCACACCCTGACGCAGGTGACGCACGACGGGCGGGCCCCCCTCTCCGCGCGCTACGCCGCCCCGGAGCAGTTCCGTCCCGGAGCGAGGCTGACCTGCGCGGTGGACGTGTACGCCCTGGGGGTGGTGGGGTTCGAGCTGCTGACGCGGAGCCGGCTCTTCACCGACGCCGACCAGAACCGCCGCGAGGCCGGGCTCCCCGTTCCCCTCCCCTCGCTCCGCGCCCGGAACCCGGAGGTCCCCGCCGGGGTGGAGGCGGTCCTCCTCCGCGCCCTGGCGGAGGACCCGGGGGCGCGCTTCCCCGACGCCGCCGCCTTCGGGCGCGCGCTGCGGCAGGCGTGCGGGGAGTCGCGGATCGCCCTGGACCCGGGGGAGGAGCGCACCGCGCCCGGCGTCACGGCGGAGAAGGGAGCGCCCCCGCGGCGCGGGCGGCTGCGGGTTCGCCTCCCCTCGGTGCGGCGGAGGACGGTGGCGGCCGCGGCCCTGGCGGCCACCCTGCTGGGGGGCGGGGCGGCGGCGCTGGAGCTGAACAGCGCGCCGGAGGGCGATCCGGAGTCCGGCCGCCCGGCCCCGGCGGCGGCGCGCAGGTCGCCCGTGGCGCTGGCGCGCGAAGCCAATGCGGAGGGGCTGCGGCACTTCCGGGCGCGGAGGTACGACGCCGCGCTGACGGAGTTCCGGCGCGCGCACCGGCTCGCCCCGGAGGAGGGGGAGTTCCGGAACAACCTGGGGTACACGCTGGTCCGCCTGCGGCGGGCGGACGAGGCGGTGCGGGTGCTGGCGGCGGTGGTGGAGCACCACCCGGAGCGGCAGGTGGCGTACCTCAACCTGGCCGACGCCTACCTGCTGCGGGGCGACACCGCCGCGGCCATCGCCACCCTGGAGAGTCTCCTGGCGCGGGACCCGCCGCGGCGCCGCCGGGAGTCGGCGGAGTGGCTCCTGGCCCGCCTCCGCCCGGACGGAAGAGAGGCGGATCCCCCGCCGGAGCTGAGCGTCGCCGCGGAAGCGAGCGGCTTCACGGTGACCGGCACCTTTGCGCACGTCCCGGGCGAGGACCCCTGAGCGCCTCCGCGACGATCCGTCTCGAACACCTGTGACCGGATGATCCATGTCGGGGCTTGAAGCGCTGCTCGCGGGGCGGGTGCTGGTGGACCGCTACCGCATCGAGGAGGTGATCGGCCGGGGAGGGATGGGCGCGGTATACCGCGCCACGGACGAGCGCCTGGGGCGCGCGGTGGCGGTCAAGGTCATCACCGTCACCGGCACCGCGGATCCCGCCGCGCGCGAGCGGATCCGCGCCCGCTTCCGCCACGAGGCCGCCTCCGCCGCCCGGCTCCCGCACCACCCCAACGTGGTCCCGGTGTACGACTACGGGACCGACCCCACGCTCGGGCTGGACTTCATCGTCATGGAGCTGCTGCGGGGGGAGGACCTGGCGACGCGGCTCGCCACCTCCGGTCCGCCTCCGCTCCCCGCCGCGCTGGAGATCCTGCACCAGGCGGCGCGGGGGCTGGCGGTGGGCCACCGGGCGGGCGTCATCCACCGCGACATCAAGCCGGGGAACATCTTCCTGGTGCGGACGGACGACCCGGAGGAGATGCAGGTGCGGGTGCTGGACTTCGGGATCGCCAAGATGGTCACCGACGAGGACACCTTCACCCAGCTCACCCAGGACGGCCGCGCGCCCCTCTCTCCGAACTACGCCTCCCCGGAGCAGCTCCGGGGGGAGGCGAAGCTCACTCCCGCGTCCGACGTCTTCTCCCTGGGCGCGGTCGCCTTCCAGCTCCTCTCGGGGGAGCGCCCCTTCTCGGAATCGGACCGGAACCGGATGGGGATCGGGCTCTCCGTCCCCGTTCCCTCGCTACGCGCCCGCAACCCCGCCGTCCCCCCGGGGGTGGAGGAGACCGTCGCCCGCGCCCTGGCGTACTACCCGGCGGAGCGCTTCCCGCACGCGGGCGCCTTCGCGGAGGCGCTGGACCGCGCCCGGCGCAGCATGGGGGAGGGACCGCTCCCTCCGTACGCGCCTCCCGGGTACATGCCGCCGGCCGAGGACCGGACGCAGCTCGACGACGACCGCACCCTGGTCACCCCCGTGGCGGGGGGCTTCCCCCGGCCGGCCGGGGGGACGCCTGCGGCGACGCGGCCGGTACCTCCCCGCCACGAGCCCGTACACGAGGCGCCCAGGGGCCTGCCCTGGTTCTGGATCACCCTGGCGATCCTGGTGGTGGCGGGAGCGGCGTTCGCCTGGTGGCTGCAGACGCAGCGGGGCACCGTCGCCACCCGCCCCCTGGACGACCTCCCCGACAGCATCCCGGCCGACAGCCAGGTCGTGGTGGTGGACACCCCGACGGTGGTGGACGCCGCGGTGGCCAACGAGGAGGGGCTCCGTTTCCTGAACCGCGGCGACTACGCCACCGCGCTGGAGCAGTTCCGGCGCGCGGTGGAGACCGATCCGGACAACGCGGAATACCGCGACAACCTGGGGTTCGCCCTGTTCCGCCTGGGACGCAACGACGAGGCGGTGGAGCAGATCCAGGGGGCGCTCCGCATCGACCCCGGACGGACGGTGGCGTACAGCCACCTGGCCGACGCGCAGCTCGCCCGGGGTGACACCACAGCCGCGGTGGCAGCGCTGGAGCGCTACATCGAGCTGAGCACCTACGAGCCCGGGAGGCAGGCGGCGGCGGAGCGGATCCGCGCCCTGACCACCCCGGAGATCCCCGTCGACTCCGTGCCGGCGGACACCGTGGCGCAGGACACCATCGTGATCCCGGCGAACGCCCGCCCGCCGCGGCGCCCCCGCGACACCATCATCATCCCCGCCCTCGAGCGCAGGTGAGCAGGGCGGAGCCGCCCGCGGGGGCGTACACCGTCCGCGCGGAGGGGCGGGGGCGCGTGGAGCTCCCCGCCTACGGGATGGCCGACGCGGAGCACCAGGTGGAGAAGGAGCTCCTCCGCGCCTGGCCGGACGCGAGGACCGAGGTGCTGGAGGTGATCCGGGCGGAGACGGCGGGGAGGATCGTGGAGGAGTTCAGGGTGGCGTACCGGGTGAGCGCGGCGGTGTCCGTGGAGGCGTCCTCGCCGGACGAGGCCAAGCGCGAGGCGCTGCGGCGGCTGCGCGCCGCCTTCGAGGGGACGCGCTACCGGAGGATCGAGTGGGCGAAGGTGGAGGTGAGTCCGGCGTAGCGCCCCCACCCGGCTCGCAGGCTCGCCACCCTCCGGGGGGGGGGGG
>DATAAL010000154.1:0-6051 GCA_036260145.1 Longimicrobiaceae bacterium
GTGGACCTGAGCTGCGAGGACTACGGGCTGGTGTACCGGCTCGCGGAGAACGGACAGGGACCCCAGCTCCGGTACTTCGCCATCGCCCACTCCTGCGCCGCCATCTGCCCCGGGCTCCCGGTGAGCCGGGGTCCGATGGAATCCAGCAGCGCCTGCGCGAGCGGATAGAGCTGCGAGCTCCCCATCCCCTCGTTCCAGATGGCCTGGAGCACCCGGTCGCTCCCGGAGGGCGTCTGCGACGCCCCCTGCGTGGTACCGAGGCACACGGCCACCCCCACGGCCACCCCGACAGACGAAAGATGCTTCATCGGCCTCTCCTGTGATCGGTTCTCCACCTCGCGCGAGAATCGACGGGCTCTCCGGCGCGGCGACAAGAAGCGGGCCGCCATCCCCGTGGAGGCGGCCCCGGCTCATACGTTCAGCGTCACCAGCCGTGCGGACGCCCGCCCGGAGGTCAGCTCCGCGACGGCCACCGTCACCGGGTCCCGGAACCGCCGGGGCCCGGCGCTCCCCGGGTTCACCGCCAGGATCGCGCCCACCCGCTCCACCACCGGCCGGTGCGAGTGCCCGAACACCACCAGGTCCGCGTCCGGGTACGCCGCCGCCACCTTCGCGGGGGTGGGCGAGCCCACCTGCATCCCGTGCACCACCACCACCCTCACCCCGTCCAGCTCCACCCGTGCCACCTCGCGAACCCGCCCCCGCACCTCCCACCCGTCCGTGTTCCCCCACACCGCGGTCACCGGGGCGATGGCTTCCAGCTCGGTCAGCAGCTCCGCCGGACCCACGTCCCCCGCGTGCAGGACGTGCTCCACACCCTCGAACACGGTGAAGACCTCCGGCCGGAGGAGCCCGTGCGTGTCGGAGATGATGCCGACCCTCACCGCTTCTCCCCGCTCCGCCACCGGTGCCCGATCCCGTGCTCCACCCCCAGGTGGTCCAGGATGCGCCCCACCACGAAGTCCACCAGGTCGTCGATGCTCCGCGGACGGGCGTAGAACCCCGGCGCGGCGGGGAGGATCGTCGCCCCCGCGCGGGTGAGCCGGGCCATGTTCTCCAGGTGGATCAGAGAGAGAGGCGTCTCCCGGGGGACCAGGACCAGGGGGCGCCGCTCCTTCAGCGCCACGTCCGCCGCGCGCTCCACCAGGTTGCGCGACACGCCCGCGGCCACCGACGCCAGCGTCCCCATCGAGCACGGGCACACTACCATCCCCCGCGACGGCGCCGAACCGGAGGCGGGCGTCGCCCCGCGGTCCAGCGCATCGTACAGCTCCACCCGCGACCAGTCGCCCGTGGCGGCGCGCAGTCCCTCCACCCCGTCGACCCCCGACTCCTCCACCAGGAGCCGCCACCCGTACGGGGACACGATCAGCCGCACCGGAGTCCCCGTCTCGCAGAAGGCACGCAGGAGCCGCACCGCGTACGGAGCACCGGACGCGCCCGTGATCCCGAAGGTGAACGGCGCCCCGGCGTCGGGCCTCACGCCAGGAGCCTCTCCACCAGGACCAGGAGGAAGAATCCCACCGAGATGATCCCGTTGATGTTGAAGAACGCCGCGTCGATCCGGGAGAAGTCGTCCGCCTTCACCAGGCTCTGCTCATAGGCCAGCATCAGCGCGATCATCGCCGCCCCGGCGAAGTACACCGCCCCCAGCTCCGGGAGCAGAGTCCCCAGGACGAAGAAGAGCCCCGCCGAGGCGGCGTGGAGGAAGCGCGAGACCCGGAGCGCCCCTCGCGCGCCCAGTGCCGCGGGGACGGAGTGCAGCCTCTCCTTCCGGTCGAACTCGATGTCCTGCAGCGAGTACAGGATGTCGAACCCCGCCACCCAGCAGAGCACCGCCCCGGCCAGAACCAGGAGCACCGCCGGCGGCTCGCTCCACTGCCCGGCCACCGCGAGGTAGGCCCCCACGGGCGCGATGGCCAGCGCGAACCCCAGCACCAGGTGTGCCCAGCGGGTGAAGCGCTTGGTGTACGAGTAGAAGAGAATCCAGGCCAGGGCGAGCGGCGCCAGCACCAGACAGAGCGGGTTGAGCATCGCGGCGCACGCCAGGAAGACCGCGCCCGCCAGCATCACCGCCACCGCCGCCTGCCCAACGGTAAGCTTCCCCGAGGGGATCTCCCGTCCCTGCGTCCGCGGGTTCCTCGCGTCGATGGCGCGGTCCACGATCCGGTTGAACCCCATCGCCGCGAAGCGCGCGGCGGTGAAGGCCGCCAGGATCAGGAGCACGTCCGTCCAGCGCACATCGAACCGGTACGACGCCAGCGTGGCCCCCACCAGAGCGAAGGGGAGGGCAAAGACGGTGTGAGGGAGCTTGACCAGGTTCGAGTAGTCGACCAGGCGCCCCCGCCCGCGGATGTGCTGTCCCTCGTGGATGTATGTGCTCACGATCTCGGATCTTCCTCTTCGTGTTCGTCGGCTGGGACCAGGGGCTGCAGGGCGCGGATGAGCTCCGGCATAGCAACGGACACCGCTTTCCAGACCTCGTTCGGGTCCACACCGTGATACCGGTGGATCAGCACGTCCCGCATTCCGGCCATGCTGCGCCAGGGGATCTCCGGGTGCTGGTCGCGGAGACGGGGGGAGATCTGCTTGGCAGCCTCGCCTATGATCTCCAGTTCCCGGATCACCGCCGCCTGGCTCTTCAGATCATGCAGGAATCCATCCCGGTCCAGCCCCTCGATGAAATCACGAGCGAGCTCCGCCGCGCGCAGGATGTCGAGCAGGTAGTCACGATCGTCACGCAGCATAGACGACGCGAGCCGAATCGAGAATCGCGCGCTTGCGGAACGGGTTCCGGCCGTGCTCCACGCCCGCCCGGGTCAACAGGTCCACCGGCCGGCCGAAGATCTCGGCCAACTCGTCCTGCATGTCGACATGCTCGAACAGCGACGGAGTCTGCTCGGGCTCGAAGGTAACCATGACATCCACATCGCTCCCGGGACCGAAGTCGTCGCGGAGCACCGAGCCGAAGAGGGCGAACTCGACCACGTTCCACTTCCGGCAGAACTCGGAAATCCTCTCGTAAGGGATCTCGATCCTGGCTCCGACCTCGTGGATGACAGCCATGATGGTAGTATCTCAGTCGATCGGCTCGATCCCCAGCGAGGCCCAGACCCGGTCCACCCGGGCGCGGACCTCGGGGTCCATCTCGATGATCTCCGGCCAGGGACGCGTGAACCCCTCCTCGGGCCACTTCCGGGTCGCGTCGATCCCCATCTTGCTCCCGTAGGCCGGGAGCTGCGACGCGTGGTCCAGGTCGTCCACCGGCCCCTTCGTGAAGCGCACGTCGCGCTCCGGGTCGATGTTGGCGAGCGTGTACCACCACGCCTCCTGGACGTTCTGGACGTCGATCCACTCGTCCACCACCACGATCACCTTGGCCAGCGACATCAGCCCCATCCCCCAGAGCCCGTGCATCACCTTCCAGGCGTGCCCCGGGTACTCCTTGCGGATGGAGACGAACACCAGGTTGTGGAATACCCCCTCCGGGGGCATGTGGTAGTCCACGATCTCCGGCATGGTGAGTCGCGCCAGGGGGAGGAAGATCCGCTCCGTAGCCCCGCCCAGGTACACGTCCTCCACCGGAGGGCGCCCCACCAGGGTTGCCGGGTACACCGGGTCGCCGCGCATGGTCACCGTGGTGACATGGAAGACCGGGAACAGGTCCTCCAGCGTGTAGAACCCGGTGTGGTCCCCGAACGGCCCCTCTGTCGCCAGCTCCTCCTCCGTGTCCACGTACCCCTCCAGGACGATCTCCGCCTCGGCCGGGATCGTCAGGTCCGCGGTCAGCGCCTTCGCCGTGTACACCGGCTCGCGCCGCAGGAACCCGCCGAACAGGTACTCGTCGATCCCCGGGGGGAGCGGCGCGCTGGGGGTGTACATGGTGGCCGGGTCCCCTCCGATCGCCACCACCACCGGCATCCGGCCCCCGGGACCCCGCTTCCACGCCCGGTAGTGCGCGGCTCCCCCTTTGTGACGCTGCCAGTGCATCCCGGTGCTGTCCTCCCCGAACACCTGCATCCGGTACATCCCGATGTTCTGCACCCCCGTCTCCGGGTCACACGTGACCACCATCGGCAGGGTGATGAACGGACCCCCGTCGTGCGGCCAGGTCCGCAGCACCGGGAGACGGGTCAGGTCGAACTCCCCCTCGCGCAGGACGATCTCCTGGCAGGGCGGCTTCCCCCGGTAGGGGCGCGGCGGGATCCGGGCGAGCTCCGCCAGCTTGGGAAGGAGCTGTACCTTCCCCCAGAGCCCCTTGGGGATCTCCGGCTTGACCAGCTCCGAGATGCGCCGGGCGTGCTCCTCCACGTCGCGTACCCCGAGCGCCGCCGCCATCCGCCGCCACGACCCGAAGATGTTGATGGCCACCGGGATGTCGCTCTCCGTACCGTCCATCAGCACCGGACGCTCGAAGAGCAGCGCGGGGCCGCCTCCCGGGAGCTTCATGGTGCGGTCCGCGATCTCCGCGATCTCCAGGTCCACCGGGACCGGGCGCGAGATGCGGACGAGCTGCCCGGTGCGCTCCAGGTAGCGGAGGAAGTCGCGCAGGTTCTGGAAGATCATCTATCGTCGGTTCTATCGATCGGCTACTGCAGCACCCGGGCGAGCAGCGAGAGCACCCCGAAGCTCAGGTAAGCCACCCCGCCCATGGTGAGCAGCGTCCGCGCGAGCCGGATCTGCTGGATCCCGATGGGGTCGAAGTGCTCCTCCGGGCGCCAGAGCGCCCGCACGGTGACCGGCGCCCCCTCCCGGGCGTGCCGTGTCCAGGCCACGATCTGCAGCGCCGCCGAGGCCACGCAGCACCCGATGAAGGTGAGGACCATCCCCACCCCCAGCATCCCCAGGAACCCCTGGATCATCGCCGCGTCCCCCAGTGCAGCGCCGCGATCCCGCCGGAGAGCGTCTTCCACTCCACCCCGTCGAACCCCGCGCGCCTCATCCTCTCCGCCAGCTCCGGCGGCTCCGGGAAGTGGAGCACCGACTCCGGGAGGTAGGTGTACGCGGAGGAGTGCTTCGACACCAGCCGCCCGATCATCGGGAGCACCCGCAGAAAGTAGAAGAAGTAGAGGGCGCGAAACGGCTGCCACCCTGGAGTGGTGAACTCCAGGATCACCAGGCGCGCCCCGGGCTTCAGCACCCGGGCCGATTCCCGCAGCCCCGTGTCCAGGTCGGCCAGGTTGCGCACCCCGAACCCCACGGTGGCCCCGTCGAAGGTGGCGTCTGGGAAGGGGAGCGAGAGCGCGTCCGCGCACGCCGGACGGACGGGGAGGCGCCCGATCTTCCCCGTCCCCCGCTCCAGCATGGCGAAGGTGAAGTCGCTCCCCACCACGCGGCCCCGGAACCCGGGGCGGCGCGCCAGCTCCACCGCCAGGTCCAGCGTCCCCGCGCAGCTGTCCAGGTACACCCCCTCCGGCGCCCGCTCCCACCCCAGGCGGTTCACCGCCCAGCGGCGCCAGAGCCTGTCGACGTTCAATGACAGGACGTGGTTCAACAGGTCGTACCGCGGAGCAATCGACGAGAACATCCGGCGCACCTGGGCGGCCTTCTCTCCAGGGGCGGGGAGGACATCGGGACGAGCAGTGCGCGACACCATCGACGGGGGTTCGGGAATCGTGTAAAATAAGGGTCCAAAGCTACCTGGACCCGTTCCGCTCAGCAAGGCTGCCCCCCGGCCGGAGGCGCGGGAACCGCCCCTGAAACCTTATCTCCGGGGGGGACGTAGAGACGGCAGGCAGAGTACTCCGACCTTATCGGCCATCCATTGGAGCAGATCCAACTGTCCGATCACGAGCTCGTCGCACGCGCCCAGAAGGGGAGCGAAGCGGCGTACCGCGAGCTGCTCGGCCGCTACCAGCGGCCGGTGTTCTCGCTCGTGTACCGGATGGTGCGTGACCGGGAGCAGGCCGAGGACCTGGCGCAGGAGACGTTCGTCAAGGTCTTCAACAACATCGACCGGTACGATCCGCGCTACAAGTTCTCCAGTTGGATCTTCAAGATCGCCACCAACCTGACGATCGACGCGCTCCGCAAGAAGGAGCCGGCCACGGT
>DATAAL010000155.1:0-7201 GCA_036260145.1 Longimicrobiaceae bacterium
CCTGCTCCTGGCGCAGGAGGAGCTGTCGCGCATGGCCTCGCTCACCCGGCGCATGCTGGACCAGAGCCGCCCCCTCTCCGACGCCGCCACTCCGCTCAACCTGAACCAGGTGGTGCAGCGGGTCCTGGCGCTCTCCACCGACGACCTGGCGGAGCGCGGGATCCGGCTGGAGACCTGGCTGGAGCGCGACTTCCCGACGGTGGTGGCTCACCCGGATGCCATCCAGCAGGTACTCGCCAACCTGGTGAACAACGCGGTGGACGCCATGCCGGAAGGGGGGACGCTGCGGATCTCTACCCGGGCCGACGAGGACGCGGTGGAGGTGGCCGTGGAGGACACCGGCGCGGGGATCACCGAGGAGCAGCTCCCCCACATCTTCGAGGCGTTCTACACCACCAAGCCCGGAGTCCGCGGCCTGGGGCTGGGGCTGTTCGTGTCCGAGGGGATCATCCGCGGACACCGGGGGCGGATCCTGGTGGAGAGCCACCCGGGGGAGGGGAGCCGCTTCGTAGTCCGCCTCCCCCGGGAGACCCTGGACGAGACGCTCGCCGAGGCGATCCCTCCGGAGCACGCCGGCTCGCACGCCGCCTGAAATCCGATCACGAATGGCACAGACTGCCCGAATCCTGATCATCGACGACGACCGCGCCTTCCGTGTGGGTACCGGCGCCCTCCTCAGCGACGAGGGGTACGACGTGGACGCCGCTCCCGAGGGGAGCACCGGGCTGGAGCGGCTCCGCTCCGACGATTACGACCTGGTCCTCCTGGACCTCAAGATGGAGGGGCGCACCGGCCTCTCGGTCCTGGAGGAGCTGCGCCGCAGCGGGAACGACGTCCCGGTGGTGATGCTCACCGGGTTCGCGACGGTGGACTCCGCGGTGCAGGCGCTCAAGCTGGGGGCGGACGACTACATCACCAAGCCGTGCGACAACTCCGTCCTCCGCTCCAAGATCCGCGCGGTCCTGGCCCGCCGGGAGCCGGTGCTTGGGGAAGGGGCCGCCCGGATCGTCGCCACCGGCCAGAAGATGAGGGAGGTGCAGCGCGCCATTGCCCGCGTGGCCCCCACCGAGTCCACGGTGCTGCTGCGCGGCGCCACCGGGACGGGGAAGGAGCTGGTGGCGCGCGCCATCCACGAGGAGAGCACCCGGAGGGGGAAGCCGTTCGTGGCGGTGAACTGCTCCGCCCTGGCGGAGGGGCTGCTGGAGTCGGAGCTGTTCGGGCACGCGCGGGGGGCGTTCACCGGTGCCGTATCCGACCGGAAGGGGCTCTTCGAGGAGGCCAACGGGGGGACGATCTTCCTGGACGAGATCGGCGACGTAAGCCCTGGGATGCAGGCCAAGCTCCTGCGCGTTCTCCAGGAGCGGGAGGTGACCCGGGTAGGAACCGGGAGGCCGATCCCCGTGAACGTGCGGGTGATCGCCGCCACGCACCGGGACCTGGAGGCGAGGGTGGAGGAGGGGCGGTTCCGCGCAGACCTGTACTTCCGCCTCAAGGTGTTCCAGATCCGCCTCCCGGAGCTCAAGGACCGCGTGGAGGACATCCCCGCGCTTGCCGCCACCGCGGTGGCGCACTGGAACGAGCGCGTATCGATCCCCACCCGCCGCATCGTCGGCCTGTCGGACGAGGCGCTGGAGATCATGCGGGCGTACGACTGGCCGGGGAACGTGCGCGAGCTGATGGCCGCGGTGGAGCACGCGTGCATTGTGTGCGACGGCAACCGGATCCTCCCGTCGCACCTCCCGGAGGAGGTCCGGGAGGGAGCGGCGGCGGAGCGGAAGCCCGAGGCGGAGGAGCGGCCGGGGACGGAGGGGGGGCGGCGCTACCAGGCCCCCGCCGGGCCAGAGGAGGAGAGAGAAGCCATCCGCCAGGCGCTGGAAGAGGCGGCGGGGAACCGGACGCGGGCCGCGGCGGCGCTGGGGATGGGCCGCACCACCCTGTGGCAGAAGCTGAAGGAATACGGGCTGTAGGTCGGTCGCGTTCCCATAGCTAACCGCCCGCAGTCTCCCTCCGCACGTTTTTGGGGCGTGCGGGTTTGCTCCTTCTCACGAGAGAGCCCCGGAGCGGGAGGGGGTGTCCGCAGCAAAGAGTTGGGGGAGCGGTGGCGGGGCGGGGGATTAACTCTTTGCGGAGGGTACCCCCTCCCGCGCACCCTCTGACGCCGCCATCCCCGTTTGTTTTGAACCCGAGCCCGGACGACAGCCGAATGGAAGCACCCGAAAACGCCACCACGCGCCGCGAGTTCGTCGCCCGGACGGTAGTCGCGGCGGTAGCCGTCCCCGCGCTGGCCTCGCTGGAGGCGTGCGCCACGGCCGCGCCCCCGCCCGCTCCGGCCCCGCCGCCCCCGGCGCCCGTGCTCCCGCCGGTAGCCGCGGCTCCCGCTGCCGGAAGCGCGCAGGCCCAGGCGGACCCCGCGGCCGACACGCTGCTGGAGGTGATCCGGACGCGCTACGGGAGCCGGCTGACTCCCGAGCAGCTCCGGGAGGTGCGGGAGGGGATCGTGGGAAACCTCCAGGCCACCCGACAGCTCCGGGAGTTCGACGTCCCGATGCACGTGGAGCCCTTCGTGATGGCCGCGTACCGGAGGGAGGGGCGATGATCCCTCTGGAGACGCTCTACCTCCCGGTGCGCGAGCTGGCGCGGCAGATCCGCACCCGCAGGCTGGACCCGGTGGAGCTGGCGGAAGCGTACCTCGCGCGGCTGGAGTCGCTGGGTCCGCGGCTGGGGGCGGTGGTCACCGTCACCCGGGAGCGGGCGCTCCGGGAGGCGCGGGCCGCCCGGGTGGAGATCGCGGCGGGGCGGTACCGGGGGGTGCTGCACGGGATCCCGTACGGGGCCAAGGACCTGATCGCCGCGGCGGGGTACCCCACTACCTGGGGGGCGCAGCCGTACCGCGAGCAGGGCTTCGACCAGGACGCTACCGTGGTGGAGCGGCTGACCCGGGCCGGCGCGGTGCTGGTCGCCAAGCTCGCCACCGTGGAGCTGGCCGGCGGGATGGGGTACACGCAGGCCAACGCCTCCTTCACCGGCCCCGGCCGCACCCCGTGGAACCCGGAGTACTGGAGCGGCGGGTCGTCCAGTGGCCCCGGCGCCGCCGTCGCCGCCGCGCTGGTCCCCTTCGCCCTGGGGAGCGAGACCTGGGGGTCCATCACCACCCCCGCCGCCTTCTCCGGCGTCACCGGGCTGCGCCCCACCTACGGACGGGTGAGCCGCGCCGGGGCCATGGCCCTCTCCTGGACCATGGACAAGATCGGGCCGCTCTGCCGCACCGCCGACGACTGCGGCCTGGTCCTGGACGCCATCGCCGGGCCGGACCCGCGCGATCCCTCCACGGCGGACCGCCGGTACGGCTACGACATGGACACCCTCCACGGCGCGCGCCGCCCGCGCATCGGGGTGCTCAGAGGGATCGCCGAGGGATCGCAGGCGGGAGTGCGCCGCAACCTCGAGGCGGCGCTGGAGCGCTTCACCGAGTTCACCGAGATCGTGCGTGACGTCGCCCTCCCCCCCATGCCGTACAACGCCGCCGCGGGGCTGATCATCGACGCCGAGGCCGCGAGCATCTTCGAGGAGCTGGTGGAGAGCGGGCGGGTGCACGAGCTGACCGCCCCGGAGGACCGGATCGGCGGATATCCCGGGCAGGTGGTCTTCGCCAAGGACTACCTGCGCGCGCTCCGCGTTCGGACGATGGCCGCCCCTGCGCTGGACGCCGTATTCGCCGACGGCGGCTTCGACGCCCTGGTACACCCCACCCGCGCCACCGTGGCCCTTCCCATCGGCCGGCCGTTCCGCGAGGGGTACCCGGACGTCAGGGGCGGCGGCGAGCCGATCGGCGGGGCGGCCAACCTGGTGGGGCTCCCCTCCATCGCCCTCCCCAACGGGTTCGGGGAGAACGGTCTTCCCACCTCGCTCTCGCTCACCGGGCGTGCCTGGAGCGAGGACACCCTGATCGGGCTGGCGCGGACGTACCAGGAGCGCACCGACTGGCACCTGCGCCGGCCGCCGATCGACGGCTGAACTGCTTCCTTGAACTACACCGTTGATCCGGCGAGCCCGAGCGCGGGGCCTACCCTTTCGGGCCGCCGTGGCGGATTGCCCGTACGGTGAGAACGATGAACCTGGTCCAAAGCGCCCCCGCTGCCGGAGCTTCGACACCTGCTCGCTGGGTCAGTAGCGGCCACTCGCGATTACAGGAGGTCAGACGGTCGAGTCGCGGATCTCTGTGGGCGGGCGGGGCATCGGGGCGGTGTCTTCCCTCTGGAGCCTTCCCACCGCCCAGTACAGCAACGCGAACCCGCCCAGGCACGCGGCTGCGAGCCACATGCCGACGGCGTGCTTCTCCTCGTGTTTCACGGTGGCGCGTCTTTCGCCGTGGTACACCGTGCTACGGTGTGGGCACTTCGCTCAGCGATCTCGTTCGGTAGGCGCTCCAGGAATACATCTGCATACGCAGGCTCCGAACGCTCCGTGAACGCCAGGAGCCCCACGCGGAGGCGGAAGGGATCTTCACCGACGAGAAAGTGTTCCGGGACGTTTCGTGAGACTCGTCCCCCGGCCCCGGCCTATCCTTCGAAGTCCTCCTCGTCCTCCTCCTCATCCTGGTCCTCCGGGTAGGGCAGGTCCTCGATCTCGCGACCGCTCTCCGTGCGGAAGGTGCGGCGCACCCCCACGATGAAAAGGAGGAGCCCGGCGGCTCCCAGGAGCATCTTCCCCTTCGAGATCCCGCCCGGCCTCCCCTGGTCGTGCAGCTTCGCTTTCATCTCCGTCTCGCTCTCCGTCCTCCGGGTCCGCCCGCATCCCCCCACGCCGGGCTACTGCACACCCCGCACCCGAGCCGCTCGCCCCCTCCCTCCTGCCGGCATCCACACCCGCTACTCGGCCGCGAAGGGGAGAGAGGTGTCCCGGTGCGGACCGCCTCCGGGCACGGTGCCGGTCACGCCGAAGGTCAGGTTGGAGTGGGTCAGCATCACCTCCTGGGGTCGCCCGTGGTCCCGTAGGTGTAGATCCCGGGATTCGGCCTGCGGGGAGGCGGCGTCGCCATGGGGCCCTGTACTGAGGTAGACCGCGGATCGGGTTGGGCGGGGATCACCGCGGCAATATACGGAGTGGTGGGTGGATAACAAGCAACGAGCCGACACCACGCGCCTCATCCATGGTTCATCCGGAGCCGGTATCGAAGGGAGCGGGCGAGGGAGCGAGGTGGGAGAATCTGCAGAAGACCACCGGCGGGCCGATACTTCCCGGCACGGCGAGTTGCTCGGAGCCACTCAGGGCCGGACGCACCGCGGGAGCGGATCGTGGAATCTCGCATTCCGCTCGCGTAGCTCCGCGAGGAACGCCGTCGCCGCCGTCTCCAGGGCGCACCGCCGCCGCAGCTCCGTCACGCTCGTGCCGAGGAAGCTCCGCACCACGCGCCGCAGCCCCGCTTCGGTGGCGTACCCGCAGGCGTAAGCCACGCTCTGCGCGGTGCGGTCCGGGTCCTCCAGGAGCCGGGCGGCCATGAGGACGCGTACCCAGGCGAGGATGCGGCGGGGAGGCGGGAGGCGGAGGCGCTCGCAACGGCGGATCACCGTGGTCTCCGTCACCCCGAGCAGGGCGGCGAGGTCCGGCGAATGACCACCCGCGGCAGCCGCCTCGGCGGCGGCGAAGAGGAGCCTCCGTACCCGCCCCGGGAGGTGCGGTGGAAGTACCTCCTCCATCAGCCCCGCCAGGAGCTTCCCCTGGGCGGCACGAACTGCCTTCCCGACCCCGTCCGGCGTGTCCTCCACGCCCTGCAGGATCACCTCGGAGACCCCCCAGCGGATGAGGGTCGAAAGGAGGTGGAACGAATCGGAACCGGGACGGTCCCGGACCACCGCGACCACCGGGAGCCACCTGTGAAGGGCGAGGAAGTCGCGTAGCTCGGGGGAGGGTTCGCCGTCGCACCTCCCCGCCAGAGGGTCCACGATCACCAGGTCGCACGGGGAGGCGGTGCGGGCGGTCTCCCGGAGCGAGCCCCAGTCGGGAAGAGTCCAGCATCCGAATCCTTCGGAGAGGCTGGAGCGCACCAGCTCCTGGAAACCGTGGTCGGTATGTAGCAGAAGGACCTGGCGCATGCGTGTGCCTCTAGTCCTGGTCCGTATCGTAGCGGTTCTTTCCCGTGCACGCGTTGACGGACTCCCTGAACGAGCCGAGGTTACGAGTACACCCCGTCGCACATCTCCGTCCCTGCCAAGGAGCAACCATGAGACTCTCCCGCAATGTACCGGCGCTGCTCGTCCTGCTCGCCATCACCGCGTGCGGTACCCGAAGCCTGACGGAGCCGGATCCGGCCGACAGGCAGGCTCCGGACGCTCCGGGCCACCTCCCGGCGGTGCGCGTAGGTGCACCTGGCCAGCCGGCTTACGATGGAGGACCCACCATCGGCTCCGGGTATTCGAAGCCTCAGGGGTAGACGAACCGGTGGTCTACCGCAGGGCTTCTACGAGCTCGTCGGCGAGCAGCTCCGATACCCTCGATGCCTCGTCCGCGGGAGGGACGTCTCCTCCGGTCCCTCCGCCGCGGAGCGAGTCCAGCAGGAGCCCGGCCTTCTCCACCACATCGACTTCGCTCCGCCGGCCGGCGAGGTCGAGCGCGGAGGCGGCGGCGTGCTCGGCGCGCGCCCGTTCGCCCAGGCTGGACGCACCATAGGCGAGCTCGAGGAGAGCCGCTGCCAGCCCTCCCTGAACGGTCGGTTCGTCGCGCAGGGCCCAGACCGCACCCCAGGCACGCTCGAACACCTCGCGGTTTCCGCACACCCCCGCCGCCCGTCCCAGGAGGGACAGGGCCAGCATGCGGTGGACCGCCACAGGAAGACCGGGGAGCAGTGCATCCAGCACTCGCAGGGAGCGGGCGGCGTGACCCCGCGTCAGCCAGGAGTACGCCAGATCGTGCGCCAGCCCCGGGATGCGCGGGTGTCCCCGTCCGTATGCCCGCAGGGCGAGCCTCGCGTACCCCTCCGCCACCAGTGGCTGGCCCGTGGCGATAGAGACGACGAACAGGTCGTGCAGCGTACCACCTTCCAGCTCGGTCAGCCGGTGCCTGCGGGCCAGCGCCAGGGCGATCCGGTACACCTCCCCCGCCCGCGCGTAAAGCCCCTGGCGGTACAGCGCGTTGCCGAGTCCGAGGACCGCCATGGTCTGCGTCTCCCGGTCCCCCTCCCTGCGTGCCACCGTCGCCGCGTACT
>DATAAL010000156.1:0-12835 GCA_036260145.1 Longimicrobiaceae bacterium
GGCGAGTCCTCGCGCTCGAGCGTCTGCCGGTTCACGCGGCGGCTGAAGGTGTGGCCGCCGCTCGACGGGCCGGGCGTCGGGTTCACGTAGATCTTGGTCTCGGCGAGGTCGGGCTTGCGCGCCCGCAGCGCGTCGATGAGCGGCTGCGCCTCCACGAAGTCCACGTCCGTGTCGTTCGTCGCCACGTGCACGAGGAGCGGCATGCGCAGGCTGTCCACGTGGTAGTACGGCGAGCGGCGGACGTACTCCTCGCGGTTCTCGAAGGGGAGCCCCCGGAGCCCCGCCTGGGTGGCGAAGCTGCGCTGGTAGCTCGGGCCCTTGAACGAGAGGCGGAAGATCAGGTTGGTCACCGGGACGATGGCCGCCCCGCCCCGGAACGGCGTCGGGCCGCGGAACAGCAGGTGGGCGGCGATGAAGCCGCCGTGGCTCCACCCCATGATGCCGACCCGGTCGGGGTCCACGTACGGCAGCGTCTTCAGGTAGTCGTGCGCGGAGAGGACGTCGTCCAGCTCCTTGCCCCCGTAGTCGATGGCGTTGTAGTGCGCGGCGCCGTATCCGGTGCTCCCGCGGTACTCGGGGGCCACGATCACGTAGCCGCGCTGCACCGCCTCCCGGATGAAGGGGAAGTAGTTCTGGTCCCAGTTCCCGTGCACGCCGCCGTGCACCCACACCATCGCCGCATGGCCGCGCGCGCCGCGCTTCTGGAGCGGGGCGAACACGTACGCCGGGATCTCCAGGCCGTCCACGCCGCTCCGGTACGAGACCTTGCGGAACTCCATCACGCCCAGGCTGCGCGCCGCGAAGATGCTGTCGGTGCGCGCCTTGGCGGCAATCTGCCGCTCGAAGTCGGCCTGCGGGTGGTCCTCCGGCCTGTTGCTGACGTAGAGCAGCGCCGCACGCTCCGGGTCCATCGGCACCGCCGCGCGCGGCCTCGCGACCGTGGGCGCACCACCCGGGGTCTGCGCCGCGAGCGGGCCGGCGCACAGGGCGACCGCGACCGCCAGGGACGCGGGGAGGCGGCTACGACCGGATGCGACGGAGCGCTGCGGCATTCTTCCTCCAGGGGACTCGGGAGCGGGGGGACGGGCGCACGGACGACGGCCGCAACCTAAACAGCCGTTGCGGGCGGAGCAAGCGAGGCAGGTACTTGCGGGACGCCCGATGATCCTGTAGGAACGTGGAAGAGTCGACCACCCGGCCGCGCCGCCACGGATGCTCCGACATCGACCCCTACCCGTGAGGATAAATGACCCCGGAGCTGTGGACCGAGGTGGACCGCTACATCACCGACCTGCTGGTGCCACCGGACCCCGTCCTCGACATGGCACTGGAGGCCAGCGACGCGGCCGGGCTGCCGCAGATCGCCGTCGCGCCGAACCAGGGCAAGCTGCTGATGCTCCTGGCGCGGCTCCAGGGCGCCCGCGCCATCCTGGAGATCGGCACGCTGGGCGGCTACAGTACGATCTGGCTGGCCCGGGCGCTCCCCCCCGGCGGGCGTCTGGTGACGCTGGAGGTGGACCCGAAGCACGCCGGGGTGGCCCGCGCCAACTTCGCGCGCGCCGGTCTGTCCGACGCCATCGAGCTGCGCCTGGGGCCGGCGCTGGACACGCTCCCCCGGCTCGCCGAGGAGGGTTACGGTCCCTTCGACCTGGTCTTCATCGACGCGGACAAGGAGAACATCCGGGAGTACTTCGTCTGGGCGCTCCGGCTCTCCCGCCGCGGGAGCCTGATCCTGGTGGACAACGTGGTGCGCGAGGGGGCGGTGATCGACCCGGCCAGAGAAGACCCCCCGGTCCAGGGGGTGCGCCGCTTCAACGAACTGCTCGCCGCCGAGCCGCGGGTGAGCGCCACGACGATCCAGACCGTGGGGAGCAAGGGGTACGACGGCTTCACGCTGGCGCTCGTCACCGCCGACCCGTAGCGGCGGGCGCTCAGCGGGCCAGCGCGAGGACCGCGACGTGGAGGCCGTGGACCACCAGGGCCACCCGATCCAGGTTGTCCGGCCGCTCGTGGTGCCGCGGGACGAACTCCTCGGAGAGCGCGCGGACGTGCGCCTCCAGCCGTGCAGGCGAGACCCTGTGCTCCGTCATGCCCGGCCGTACCGGTCCGCGAGCTTCCGGAGGGTGGTCACGTTGCGGAGGGTCGCCGGCATCCCGAGCGCCCTCTCCAGCAGCGCGCCCGAAAAGGCGGATTCGCTCGTCTTCTTCCGGCACAGCCAGTAGACCTCGCGCCCGTGGACGTGGAAGTCGTCCACCTCGCTCCGGAAAGCCAGCAGCCGGCGCAGCGCCTCGTCGTCGGGGGGCGAGGGGAGGAGCGCGACGTAGAGCAACGCTCCCTCCGTCTCGGACGCGGGGAAGGGCCGGTGGGCCGCGATGGCCGTGAGCTCCGAGGCGGACCGGATGAAGGTCGCCACCTCGTAGCCGAGCGCCTGCCGCAGGTGGCGCTCGATCCGCCGTTCGAGCCCCTGGAGGTCCCCCTCGGCCGTCTCGAAGATGACATTTCCGCTCGCGATGAAGGTCTCCACCCCGGCGAGCCCCAGCTCCCCGAAGAGCCCGCGGAGGCGGTCCATCTTCACCGTGTGTCCGCCCACGTTGATGGCGCGGAGAAAGGCGACGTATCGCTGCATCGGGACCGGCCTACTTCCAGGTGCCCAGGAGCTTGCGGATCGCGACCATCTGCCCCACGTGGTAGGCGTTGTGGTCGGCCACCAGCAGCACCTCGCGCAGGTAGGTCTGCCCGGTCCCGCGCGGGATCGTGGCGAAGAGGTCGCACGCGGGATCGGCGGCGAGGCGCTTCATGGCCTCCCGGTCGGCGCGGAACGCGGCGACGCTCTCCTCCCACGCACCCGGCGAGGGCGGCTCCGCGGAAGGCGGCCAGTAGTCGTCGGGCCAGCGGGGCTCCACGTACCCCGGATCGCGGCAGAAATCCAGGATGTCGCGCTGGGTGATGCGCAGGTGCTCCAGGAGCTCCCAGGGCGAGTAGGGGAGCCCCTCCGGCCGGGTGCCGCGGAGGGAGGGAGGGATCCCCGCCACGGCGGCGTCGAAGCTCACGTGCGCGTCCTGCCAGTCGAGGAGGCGCGCCAGGTGCGCGCGAAGGGGATCGTCCATGGGCATGGGAGGATGGGAGATGGTTCCGACAGCGCCCACGCGGGGAGGAGAGGCGCACTCGTTACGGCAGCGGGGCACCACCAGCCCTCCCACGGCCGCACCAGCCAGGGCTCCCGCGCCGGTGGCCCACCACCCGACGATGAAGTCCAGGTAGCCCGGTTCCAGCCGCCGTACAATCCAGACCCAGGGGAGCGCCCCCGCGAGCGCGCCCAGGAGCGGGGCCGCTCTCCGCAGCGGCGTCCGCTCCGCTCCGCGCACCAGGAGGTGCACCCCCGCGCCCACGAGGAGCGCCGGCGGCGCCAGCAGCAGCGAGGTGATCCCGGCCTCCAGCGTCGCCCGGAGGAGGACGGGGAGGACCCCTCCCGGGCGGCAGCGCAGCACGTACTCCGCCGGCCAGAACGGCGGCAGGCAGAGTGCGCGCCCGAAGGATTCCAGGAACGCGGTGACGCCCCCCGCGGCGCACGTGTACAGCGCCGCCGAGCGGAGGAGATCCAGGACCGTGGTGAGTACGCCTCCCATGCGTCCCGTGTGCAGGATGCCTCCCGGGCCGCGGCCGTTTCAGAAGGGGACGACTTCCGCGCGAATGCTGTCCGGCTGGAAGCGCCCCTCGCTCCCCGGCTCCAGGTGCCACCAGTAGACGATCCCCTCGCGCGCTCCGCGCGTGTAGCCGCCGATCTGCTCGTAGGGCACGCGGCGCTCCTGGCCCGGAGCGATCCCCTCGCACTTCGCCGGATCGACGCACGGGGCCCAGTCGATCAGGGCGGCGGTGGCGCGCTCGACGATGAAGGTGTAGACCGGGCGCGCCGCGTGGTTGGTGAGGTGGAGCCGGGCGCCATCCGCCCGGATCTCCAGCCGGCCCTGGGTCCGGATCCCGGTCGGGCCGGGGCAGGCCGCCACGACGCAGAGGAGGAGCAGGGATGCGAGGACGCGGCGCAGTCGCATGGGAGCTTTCTCGTGGTTAGCGGTGTCGGGTAGCGCAACGGAGGTCGCTGGCTCTACCTGACGGTCACCTCGAACGGGTTGGACCGCCGCATCTCCTCGGGGAGCGGACACCGCGCCTCCCGCGGGCAGGAGCTTGCCTGGTAGACGAGGCGGAACCTCCCCTCCAGCCTCCCCATCGCCTCCCCGGTGCGGCCGTCCCAGGAGGTCGGTCCGGTGATGCGCAGCGTGTCCACGCGCTCCGCTCCAGGCTGTACGACGATGGGGTTGTCGTGGCCCACACACGCCCAGACGGGATCATACCCCGATTCGAGCGGCCGTGTCGCCCCGAGCAGCTCGACTCCGTAGATGGGTCGGGAGGCGTCGGGGTAGCAGCGGTCCAGGTAGATCGCGTCGCCCGTGCGATTCTGGAAGCGCGCGATGAGGGTGAAGCCGTACTGCCGGTACGTCCCCTCGTCCCGTACATGGGTCGCGGTGTAGGCGTCCCGGTCGGTGGTGATCAGGGGAGGCGGTACCGGACTGCAGCCGCAGAGCTCCGTGGGCAGGCAGGACGGCAGCGACAGGATGGCGGCGCCGAGAAGGATCCTGGGGATGGGGCGCATGGTACGGCTCACGGTCGGGGTGTCGGCTCGTGTATATATGGAGGGACGACGGGCCGGTACGAGCCGTCACGCTGCCGGAGTTCGAGCACGACACGGAGAGATGGAGCGGAAAAGGAAGGGCAGGCGAGACGTCTACGTCCGCTTACGAGGGTAAACAGAGGGTATGTCGGTCTCGATGAACGGGCCGAGCATCCCGCGCTCCTCCAGGAAGGCGCGCTCGTCGGGGTCGCGCCGCGGGCGGGTCATCCCCGTGGTGTCGATGTTACGGATGGCTTTCTGGACGGCGCGAGCCCGGCGGTCCCACATCTCCTCCAGAGCGCTCAGGTCCCAATCCTTGTACGACATCTAACCCTCCTCTTGCTTGTCTTCTGTCCCGGCTTGCGGTTCCTGCCCCCGGAGACGGTCCCGGACCTCACGCAGAGCCTCGTCCGTCGCCGGCCGATCAGATGCCGCGAGATCCGCCAGCGCCTCGTACACCCTTTCCGCCCGCTCCCGACGGGACGCAGAGCAAGCCCTCCGACCTCGCGCGTAATCATATCTGTCGCGCGTTTCCCAGGCTAGCTGTCGCGGTAGCTCAAGAGATCGAGCAGGCCGTGGAGCAGACGACCGCCTACCGGAATGCGCACCGCCACCCCTTCACCTGTGGACATCGCCTCTCCTGCCCAGGGTCGCCCGACTCGCCGGACGGACCGCTTAGAGCACCACCTGGAGCCCCTGTCTCACCTGCCCCCCGGGTCGTACTATCATCGTTGTCTGTCGCACGCCAGTGGAGTGCTCGCCACCCGACCGCCAAGTCGCGGGGCGGCGAAACGCTTTCAGACTGAGGAAGAGGAATGGACTCCGATCTGAACCGGGTTCCCGCCACAAAGCTGGAACCCAGCTCCGCGGAGGTGCCGCAGCGCACGGACGAGCTCTACCGGCTGCTCGTGGAGAGCGTGCAGGACTACGCCATCTTCGTGCTCAATCCGGAAGGATACATCATCAGCTGGAATCCGGGTGCGGAGCGGATCAAAGGGTACGCGGCAAACGAGATCATCGGGAAGCACTTCCGGACCTTCTACACCCCCGAAGCGCAGGCGGACCGCCACCCTGAGTACGAGTTGGAGGTCGCAGCGCGAGAGGGGCGCTACGCGGAGGAGGGCTGGCGGGTCCGCAAGGACGGCAGCCAGTTCTGGGCGAGCGTGACGATCACTGCGCTCCGTACACAGCAGGGGCGGCTGGTAGGATTCGCCAAGGTGACACGTGACCTCACGGAGCGGAAGCTCGCGGAGGAGGACCGCATCCAGCGCTACGAGGCGGAGAAACGCCTGCGCGAGGAGCTCGACGGGCAGGCCACGCGCCTGGAGGAGCTGGTGGTGGAGCGGACACGGGCGCTGGAGGACGCGAACATGGAACTCGAAGCCTTCGCCTACTCGGTGGCGCACGATCTGCGGGCGCCGGTGCGCGCCATGCAGGGCTTCTCCGAGATCCTCCTGGAGGAGTACGGAGCAGAGCTGGATGAGACCGGACGCGACTACCTCCAGCGCATCGCCGGGGCGGCGGACCAGATGGAGGGACTGATCCGGGACCTGCTGGCGTTCAGCCGCCTGGGCCGGGAGGAGATCCGGCTCAGCCCGGTCCCGCTGGATCTGGTGTGGGCGCGCACACGCGAGGAGCTCGCATCTGAGATCAGGGAGCAGCGGGCGGAGGTCGCCGTGGAGTCCCCGCTCCCCATGGTGCGGGGACATGAGACCACGCTGATCCAGGTGATGAAGAACCTGGTGGGGAACGCCATCAAGTTCGTGGCGCCCGGGGCGCGGCCGCAGGTGCGCATCCGCGCGGAGGAGAGGGAAGGACGCGCACGCGTCTGGGTGGAGGACAACGGAATCGGCATCGCGCCGGAGCACCGGGAACGAATCTTCCGGATTTTCGAGCGCCTGCACGGCATAGAGCAGTATCCCGGGACCGGCATCGGGCTCGCGCTGGTGCGGAAGGGTGTCGAGCGCCTCGGCGGAAGAGTGGGCGTGGAGTCCGTCCCGGGCCAGGGCAGCCGCTTCTGGTTCGAGCTTCCGGTGGAGGTTTCCGGCGGATGAGCGTGCCGGTCATCCTGCTGGTGGAGGACGATGCCAACGACGTCCTGCTCATCCGTCACGCGTTCCGGAAGGCAGGGGAGGACGCCACAATTCATGTCGCTTCCGACGGGGACCAGGCGGTGGCGTACCTCGCCGGGGAGGGCGAGTTCGCGGAGCGGAGCCGCTATCCGCTGCCCGCCTTCGTCCTGCTGGACGTGAAGCTGCCCCGCCGCTCGGGCCACGAGGTGCTCGCCTGGATCCGCGACCAGCCGGTGCTTCGTAGAATCCCCGTGGTGATGCTCACCTCGTCGGACGTGTCCAGTGACCGGAACCGTGCATACGACCTCGGCGCCAACTCCTACCTGGTCAAGCCCTCGGGGACAACTGATCGGAACGAGATGGTCCGACTGATGGGGCTCTACTGGCTGAGCCTGAACCGGCCACCCGAGCTGAGCCAATGACCGGAGACGCTGTCGATTCCCCCCTGCGTGTCCTCCTGGTGGATGACAACCCGGATGACCGGGCGATCGCCATCTACACGCTGCGGCGCGAGTTTCCCGCCCTCGACCCCCGGGAGGTGACCTCGCCGGCAGAGTTCGACCGGGCGCTGGCGGACGGCGCATTCGACGTCGTGGTCACCGACTATCAGCTCAGGTGGACGGATGGACAGCGGGTGCTCGAGGCGGTGAAGACCCGCTGGCCGAACCGGCCGGTCATCATGTACACCGGCACCGGGAACGAGGAGGTGGCGGTCGAGGCCATGAAGACCGGACTGGACGACTATGTCATCAAGACCCGGAAGCACACCGCCCGGCTTCCGGCAGCCGTCCGCCACGGCCTGGAGAACACCCGGCGCCGGGAGGAGCTCCGGCGCATACAGCAGGCACTCCGCCTCTTGGAGGAGACCAGCGCCACCCTCGCGCAGTCCCTCGACTACCCGACTACATTAGGGGCCGTGGCGCACCTGTGCGTCCCGGTGCTCGGGGACGTCTGCCTCGTCGACATCCTCGAGGAGAGCGGCGGCCTGCGGCGGGTCGCGGCGGCACGCTCAGAGGCGGCCGAAGCGGCGCTCGTTCAGGCCGGGATCCTCGCGCCTCCCGACCCGGAGCGTGAGCCTGCCCACCCCGTGGTCCGGGTGATCCGCTCCGGGCAGGCGGAGATGATCGAAGACGCCCCGGAGGGGCTCAGTGCCGCTCCTGCGTCCGGCCCCGGGATCCGGATGTTCCCCCCCAGGACGATGATGGTCGTGCCGCTTACCGCGCGTGAGCGAATCCTCGGCTCGATCACGGTCGCCCGGGCGGAACCGGGTATGCCGTACGGGGCGGAGGACCTCTCCCTTGTGCAGGAGCTCGCGCGCCGCGCGGCGCTGGCCGTGGACAACGCGATGCTCTACGGGGCCGCCCTGCTCGCGAGCAAGGCCAAGTCCGACTTCATCGGGACGCTGTCACACGAGCTGCGCACGCCCCTCAACGCCATCATGGGGTACATCGACCTGCTCGCCGCCGAGGTGGGTGGGCCAGTCGCACCTGTGCAGAGACGGTATCTCGAGAGGGTCCGCGCGAGCTCGGTCCACCTGCTGGAGGTGGTGGAGGAGATCCTCGACTTCGCGCGTCTGGAGACCGGACGTGAGGTGCTGCAGATCAGAGCCACGGACGTCGGTTCGCTCCTCGACGATGTGGGGACGGTGATCGAGCCTCTCGCGCTGGAGAGGGGGATCGGCTTCAGTGTACGCCGGCCCGAGGAGCCGCTGGAGATCGAGACGGATGCCCGGAAGCTCCGTCAGATCCTGGTCCACCTGCTGGGGAACGCCGTGAAGTTCACACAGAGCGGCGAGATCGAGATCTCCGCGCGGGCGAGCGAGACCGGAGTGGTGCTGGAGGTGCGGGATACAGGGATCGGGATCCCCCCGGAGCACCTGCAGCACATCTTCGATCCGTTCTGGCAGGTGGAGCAGACCACCACACGCACCGCAGAGGGAGCCGGCCTCGGCCTGGCGGTGGTCCAGCGCCTCGCCCAGCTGCTGGATGGAGAGGTCCACGTGGAGAGCACTCCGGGTGTGGGCAGCACGTTCACGGTGGCCCTGCCGAGAGTGTGCACGGGTTGATCCCGATTCTGAACCGTCGGAACCTCGATGGCGCAGAAAAGGTTCTCCTGGTGGAGGACAACCCCGAGAACCGGACGATCTACCAGGCAATCCTCGAGCTGGGAGCTGCAGGGGCCCCCGGCCGAATCGTACCCTGCCACTTGACGGGACGCCGCGACAGCACTAGCGTACTACACGCTGTCGTAGCAACTCATGTCCCGCCGATCCCATGGACCTGAACCGATACCATTTCACGTTCGATCCGCGGAAGAAGGGGTTGCGCAAGATCCTCGGCGACCTCGAGGCAGACGTCATGGAGGCAATCTGGGCGTGCGGCCGGGCCACGGTCCACGACGTCCACAAGCGGCTCACCGCAGCGGACCGGGAGCTCGCGTACACGACGGTCATGACGGTGATGTCGCGCCTGGCGGACAAGGGCCTGCTGGAGAAGCGGAAGGATGGCGCGGCATACGTGTACATGCCTGCCGCGAGCAAGGAGGAGTTTACCAGGCGCACCGTCGGCACGGTGCTGAGCGAGCTCCTGGACGACTTCACCGCCCCCGCGATGAGCCAGTTCGTCGACCTCGTGGGCGAGCAGGACGACGCGGCGATCGAAGCGCTGGCGAAGGCGATCGAGGAGAAGCGGAGGCGAGCGGAGTCCGATGTTTGAGTGGTTCTTTGCGCCGTACGCCAGACTCCTCCAGGGCATGCAGGCCCTGCTGGTCATCCCGGGCACCTGCGGGGCGCCCGTGGACGTGCTCCGCGCCCTTACGCTGCTCCTCTGCGCCGCCGGGGGCGCGCGGATCTGGGCCCACTGTGTCGCCGACCGGCGCCTGCGCCGCCGGTCCCCGGTCTACGGCCGGGATGAGTTCTCCGCGCTTTACGATCTCTACCGCGAGGCCGGAGCACGGGTCGGGCTGAAGGGCCTGCCGCCGCTGCACCGGCACGCGGACGAGGATCCGCTGGCGTTCACCACGGGGTGCTTCCGGCCCGCCGTCTTCCTGGCGCCTGCCCTGGTCCGCTCGCTGGGGGCGGACGAGCTTCGCGCAGTGCTGGTGCACGAGCTTGTCCACGTGCGCCGGCGCGACAACCTGCGCGCCCTGCTCGGCAGCCTGCTGCCCATCGGCGCCCTCGTGCTGGTCCTGCAGGTCGCGGCGCTCTACGCGCTGTCCCAGGTGGAGCAGCAGCTCGGCTTCGCGCACGCCGGCCTGATCGTCGCGGCGGTGCTCGTCGTGCTGTGGACCTTCCGGTCCGTCGCCTGGCCGAGGGCGGTCTTCCGGCGCGAGCTCTCCTGCGACGACCGCGTGGTGGAGGCGCTGCAGAACCCGCTGGTGGTCGCCGCTTCGCTGGTGAAGGTGTGGCGTCTCCAGCGAGCGCTCCCCCGCCGGCGGGGGGCGCGCTTGATCCATGCCCTCCCCCTGCTCCGGACCGGCCCGAGCGTCGAGGAGCGGGTCCGCCGCCTGATCGATTATCGGCCCGACCCGCGCCGCGTGTGGCTCACCGCGGCGCGCCGGACGCTGACCGCCGCGGCGCTGCTCTGGACATCCCTGTTCCTCTGGACCTACCACGCCTCCGACGTGCGCGTCCAGCATTCCGAGGACGTGCGCGAGTTCGTCCGGCCGCAGCGCTAGCAGCATCCGCAGGCTGACCCTGTGCAGAGGATTTCTCGCGCCCGCTTCTACTACAGGCTGTAGTATTTACCCTCCCTCACCATCGAGATTCCGGAGACCGTCATGTCCGTTCCCCGTGCTCCCCTCCTCACCGCCGCCCTCCTCGCCGTGCTCGCCGGCTGCGTCGCGCCTGCCGGTCCGGCGGCCACGCTCGCCTCCCCGGCCACCGCCCGGTTCGCGGCCTCGGCCGTCGACTCCGTGAGCGCGCACCGCGCGGCGGAGGGGTTCCTCGCAGCCTTCGACTCCCTCCAGTTCGAGCCCTTCCGCGCCTACCTGGCGGAAGAGGTCACTATGTTCTTCCCCTTCCCCCAGTTCACCGCCCGCGTGGACGGGCGCGCCCGGGTGGAGGAGATCTTCGGCCAGTTCATCACGGCGCAGCGCGAGGCGCGCACCCGGGCCGGCCGGCCTCTGGTGCAGGGGCTGGAGCCGCGCGACCTCCGGCTGCAGATGGCGGGTCCCGATGTGGCGGTGGTCTCCTTCCACCTGGGCGCGGAGTCGCGCTCCCGCCGCTCCATCGTCTTCCACCGTGACGGCGGCGCGTGGCGCGTGATCCACTGGCACGCCTCGTCCGCTCCTGCGCCCGCGGGCGGCTGAAAATGATCCACAATCGCGTTCTCCTCGCTGTCCTCGCGGCGGCGATGCTCCCGATCTCGGCCCCGGCGCAGTCGGCGCCGCGTCCGCGATCGCTGGTGCCCGCCGCGTCCGGACGTCCCATCGAGGTCGAGCTCCGGAGCGCCGCTCGGACGGTGGCGCCGGGCGACACCATCCCGGTGGCGATCCGGCTGCGCCCGAACCGGGGGTGGCACACGTACTGGCGTCACGCGGGTGACGTCGGCAGCGCACCGGTCGTCACCTGGCGCCTGACGGACGGCTTCACCGCCGCTCCGCTCCGCTGGCCCACGCCGGAGCGGATCGAAGCGCCACCGCTCGCATCGTACGGCTACAAGGGCGAGGTGCAGCTCCTGGGCGCGGTGCAGGTGCCGTCGTCCGCTCGTGTGGGATCGGCCGCGAAGCTCGAGGCGACCCTCGCGTGGGTGGTGTGCGACGTGGAGTGCGTCGCCGGGGACGTCGACGTCTCGCTCAGCGTGCCCGTGGCCGCCAGGACGATCGCCGATGAGGCAGTCGCCCGAGAGTTCGCCGCGGAGGCCGCGCGCATCCCGGCGCGGCGTGCCGGCTGGACGTTCCGCGCGGCGGTCGACTCCACGAAGGTGCTGCTGCACGTGTACCCGCCTGATGAAGCCGCGATCGCCTCAGGGCGTACCCCGCCGCGCGTGCAGTTCTTCATCGACTCGGCGGGGGTGATCGACCACGCTGCGCACCCCCGGGTCCGCACGGTGCCGGTCGGCCTCGAGCTGCAGGTAGGTCGCTCTGCGTACGCGGCCGGGACGCCATCCCGGATCACCGGGGTGCTCGCGATCGACACCGCAGCCTCGGCGGGCGGCGGCGCGCCCCGCCTGGCCGTCGAAGTCGATGCGCCGGTCGTCGCCATGGCGCAACTCGCCGCCGTCGCGCCACCTGCTCCCGGCGCGGCGGGGGGATGGGTCGCGCTCGCGACCGCGGGGCTGCTCGCCCTGCTCGGCGGGACGCTGCTCAACCTGATGCCGTGCGTGCTGCCCGTGCTCTCGATCAAGACGCTCGGGATCGCGGAAGCGGCCGCGCACGACTCGCGGACGGCGCGGCGGCACGTGGTGTTGTTCGGGGCCGGCGTGCTCGTGTCGATGTGGGCGCTCGTGGGCGTACTGCTCGCCCTCCGCGCCGCCGGCACGGAAGTCGGATGGGGCTACCAGCTGCAGAATCCCGCGACCGTCGGCGCGCTCGCGCTTCTCATCTTCGCGGCGGGACTCAACATGGCGGGCGTGTTCGACCTCGTGCCGGTCGGCGGGAGTCTCTCCGCCGCGGCGGGCCGTGCACCCCGCCGCGTGGAAGCCTTCCTGGGCGGCGTGCTCGTCACCGCGCTGGCGACACCATGCTCCGCCCCCTTCCTCGCGGCGGCGGTCGCGTACCCAGTCACGGGAGGGGCGGCCGAGTCGTTCGTCGTGTTCACGGCGCTGGGGCTCGGCCTGGTCTGGCCGCTTGCGATGGTCGCCGCGGTGCCGCGCCTGCGGGGATGGCTGCCCAGGCCGGGCGCGTGGATGGTCACGCTCCGGCAGGTGCTCGCGTTTCCGCTCTTCGCGACGGTCGTGTGGCTTGCCTGGGTGCTCGGCCGGCAGGCTGGCGTGAACGCGCTGGTCGCGCTGTTCGGCGCGTGCACCCTGCTCGCATTCGGGCTGTGGGCGCTCGGCCGGTTCGGCACCCCGGCGGCCCCGAAGCGCCGCCGCCGGCTCGCGCAGGGGCTCGCCATCGCCTCGGCCGCCGGCGCGCTCGCGCTCGTCTCGGGCGCGAC
>DATAAL010000157.1:0-13836 GCA_036260145.1 Longimicrobiaceae bacterium
TGCGGGGAAGGAGGGGGTGCGGCGGAGCGAGGCGGAGGTGGGGGAGGTGGCCCGCGAGGCGGCGGACTTCGTGCAGCCGCTGGCGGCGCACAAGGGGCTCTCCCTGCGCCTGCAGGGCCCGGAGGCGCCGCTGGCGCTGCAGACCGACCGGGGGAAGCTCCGCCAGGTGCTGGTCAACCTCCTGTTCAACGCCGTCAAGTTCACCGCGGAGGGGGAGGTACGCCTGGAGGTGGAGCCGGCGGGCGAGACGGTCCGGCTGCACGTCCGCGACACCGGGGTGGGAATCCCCCCCGAGCACCGGGAGCGAATCTTCGAGCCCTTCTGGCAGGGGCAGCAGGTCAACACCCGGGTGGTGGGAGGGACGGGGCTGGGTCTGGCGATCTCCCGGCGGATCGTGCACCTCCTGGGCGGGGAGATCCGGGTGGAGAGCGTGGTGGGGCGGGGGACGGTGTTCACCGTGGAGCTCCCCCTGCGCGGCGGGGAGGGTCCGGACGGTTGAGGTGGACGGGCCCCGCAACCGGGATCCGGGAAGCCTAACCCCATGCTGCAACCACCTCGTGGTGCGTGGAACCGGGCTTGCGGTGGCGCTGCGGCCGGAGCCGCCGGGACGTCCGGTCCGGCGGCAGGCACGCCGGACGAACCGAAGGAGGAGGCATGGCATCCGGGTCGAAGGGGATCTTCGGGATCCTCAAGCGGTCGATCAGCGACTTCCTGGAAGACGAGAGCCCCACCATGGCGGCGGCGCTCTCGTACTACACCGTCTTCTCCCTCCCCCCGCTCCTTCTCCTGATCATCATGATCGTGGGCGCGGTGATGGACCCGCAGCAGGTGCGGGAGGCGCTCCAGGGGCAGCTGGGGAGCCTGCTGGGGCAGTCGGGGGGGGATGAGATCCGGGCCATCATCGAGAAGTCGCAGGAGACCAGGGCGCCGGACAGCGGGCGGCCGCTGGCCGCCATCCTGGGGGTCCTGGCTCTGGTCTTCGGGGCTACCGGCGCCTTCGGGCAGCTCCAGGCGGCGCTCAACCGGGCGTGGGAGGTGAAGCCGGACCCCCACGCGGGGGGGATCAAGAGCTTCATCGTGAAGCGCGTCTTCTCCTTCGGGATGATCCTGGGGATCGCCTTCCTGCTGATGGTGTCGCTGGCGCTGAGCGCCGCGATCTCGGCCTTCGGGAACGTACTGGGGAGGATGATGCCCGGTCTGGGGGAGCCGCTGCTCCACACCCTCAACTTCGTGTTCTCGCTGGTGATCTTCGGGTTCCTCTTCGCGGCGATGTTCAAGATCCTCCCGGACGCGGTGGTGGCGTGGCGGGACGTGTGGGTGGGTGCGCTGGTGACCACGCTCCTGTTCGTGGTCGGCAAGTTCCTGATCGGCTTCTACCTGGGGCGGAGCAACCCCGGAGAGGTCTATGGGGCGGCGGGGTCGCTGGCGGTGCTGCTGGTGTGGATCTACTACGCCTCGATGATCGTGCTCTTCGGGGCGGAGTTCACGCAGGTCTGGGCGGAGGAGCGGGGCGGGGGGATCCGGCCGGAGCCGGGGGCGGTGCGGGTGGTGGAGGAGGAGCGCATCGTCCGCGACGGCGGGGCGGGGACGGGACCGCAGGGGGTGCGGGAGGGTGGGGAGAGAGACGGGGGAGGGTAGCCGTCGACCCGCACCCCGCCCGGCTCACCCCGCCGCGGGTGTAGTCGCCGCCCGTTCGCGGTAGAAGAGGATCAGGTCGGTGGAGACCGCCTCCGCCCCGAGCTGCCGCAGCATGTGCACCACCTGCCCCCGGTGGTAGGTGGAGTGGTTGACCACGTGCCGGAGCATCTGGTGCAACGGCGACACGAAGGGCTCTCCCTTGGTGCTGCGGTACGCGAGGACGCGGTCCAGATCGTCCTCGCCCACCCCCGCGACGAAGCCGGCCAGATCGCGCTCCACCTCGGTCCAGCGCGCCTCCAGCTTCGCGGGATCGGAGACGTCCCACTCCGCGGGCCACCCGGTGGGGGAGGTCCCCCGCCAGCGGGCGAGCCAGATCCACTCGGCGGCCAGGATGTGCGCCAGGGTGTCCCGGACGGTGGGGAAGCTCCCCCCCAGCTCCCGCGTCCACTGCTCGGGAGTCAGCCGGGCAGCGGCCTCCCGCACCCGGCGGTTGGCCCAGGCGTCGTAGTCGTACAGCTCCTGCAGCTCGCTCAATCGGCTCATGCCGGTCCCCTTGCAGTCGGTGAGGTCTTCCCCCTGAAGCGCCAAGGATAATCGCCTCGGCCGGTGAGCGGAACAGCGGCGGTGTGGACGCCGTCGGGGCGCCGGTCCATCTTTCCCGCATGAACGACCTCCCCCTCCCCCGCCTGGTGCTGGCCGCCCCCGGGACCGGCCAGGGGAAGACCACCGTGGCCGCGGCGCTGATGCGGCTCCTCGCCGACCGTGGGCTCCGGGTGGCCCCGTTCAAGGCCGGGCCGGACTACGTTGACCCCTCCCACCACCGCGCCGCGGCCGGGCGCCCCTCCCGCAACCTGGACGGCTGGCTCCTCCCCCGGGACACGCTGCGCGCCCTCTTCCGCCGTGCCGTCACGGGTGAGCGGGAGGCGGACATCGCCGTCGTGGAGGGGATGATGGGGCTCTTCGACGGGCGCTCCGCGACGGGGGAGGAGGGCTCCACCGCGGAGACCGCGAAGCTCCTGGGCGCGCCCGTGGTCCTGGTGCTGGACGTGTGGACCCTGGCGCGCTCGGCGGCGGCGATCGTCCGGGGTCTCCGGGACTTCGACCCAAAGCTTTCCCTCTCCGGAGTCGTGCTGAACCGCGCCGCCGGCCCCGGGCACTACACCCTCTGCCGGGAGGCGATCGAATCGGCGACGGGGGTCCCGGTGCTCGGGTGGCTCCCCCCGGACCCCGGGATCGCGGTCCCGGAGCGGGACCTGGGGCTGGTGCTGGCGGGGGAGGTGGGGATCGACCTGGACCGCCTGGCGGAGCGCGCCCGGGAGACGCTGGACGTGGACGGGCTGCTGCGCGTCGCCCGCTCCGCCCCTCCCCTCCCCGTGGGGCCGGATCCCCTCCCCCCTCCCGTGCCGACCCGGCGCGCCGTCATCGCCGTGGCGCGGGACGCGGCGTTCGACTTCTACTACGAGGACAACCTGGACCTGCTGCGCGACCTGGGAGCGGAGTTGCGCTTCTTCTCCCCCCTGGCGGACACGCGGCTCCCGGGGGGCGCGGGGGCGCTGTACCTGGGCGGGGGGTACCCGGAGCTGCACGCCGCGCGGCTCTCCACCAACGCTGGGATGCGGGAGGCGGTGCGCCGCTTCGCGGAGTCCGGCCGCCTGGTGTACGCGGAGTGCGGGGGGCTGATGTACCTCTCGGAGGCGCTGGTGGATGGGGCCGGGACGCGGCACCCGATGGTGGGGGTCGTCCCCGGAGTCTCGGTGATGCGCGAGCGGGTGACCCTGGGCTACCGCGAGGTGCGCGCGCTCCGCGACTCCCCGCTGGTCCGGGCGGGGGAGACGGTGCGCGGCCACGAGTTCCATTACTCGACGCTGGAGCCCGCCCCGGACCCGCCCGCCTACCGCAGCGTGGACGGGACCGAGACGGAAGGGGTGGTGGCCGGGCCGCGCGGGAACGTGCTGGCCACCTACCTCCACCTCCACTTCGGCACGGATCCTCAACTGGCGGAGCGGCTGGTGGAGGGGGCCCTCACCCGGGAGCCTGAACAAGGTGCTTGACAGCGCCACTCCGAGTGCTAAATATTTCGCACAGTGTTAATTCTTTGGCACCCCCCGGGAGCACCCATGCCGCCATCCCCCCCTCTGCTCGACCTCAGCCGCCGCGAGCGGCAGATCATGGACGTGATCTACCGGCTGGAGCGCGCCACCGCGGCCGAGGTGCTTGACCGCCTCCCGGACCCGCCCAGCTACTCCGCCGTGCGGACGCTGCTGCGGATCCTGGAGGAGAAGGGCCACCTGAGGCACGAGCAGGATGGCCCGCGCTACGTCTACCTCCCCACGGTGCCGCGCGACTCCGCCAAGGAGTCGGCGCTCAAGCACCTGCTGCGCACCTTCTTCGACGGCTCCACCGAGGCCGCAGTCGCCGCCCTCCTCGACCTCCAGGGGGAGGATCTCTCCGACCGGGAGCTGGACCGCCTCGCGCGGCTGATCGACCAGGCCCGCCAGCCGGAGCGGGGCGAATGAGCGCCGCGCGGAGGTGGGTGGGGGCCGCCGCGGGCCTCGCCGTCCTCGCCCTGGCGGTGCCGCTGGTGGCACGCGTCGCCCCGGCGGAGCCCCCGGTCCCGGGCGCGGTGGGGCAGGGGGGCGGGGTGCTCCGTCACCCGCACCCCTCGGCGCCGCTCCGGGAGCGCTGGAGCTGGGCCGAGCGGGAGGCGGCGCGGCGGGGGCGGGGCGGGTACTGGATCGGGTTCCGGATCCGCCGCCCCATGCAGCCGGGGGAGGTGGTGATCGACGACACCCGCGGCTTCGACCTTACGGAGATGGGTGCGTCCCGGACTCCGCTGGCGCGGGTGCTGGAGGGACGCGAGGTGTCGGAGCCCCCGGCTCCCGGAGGGCGGCGGCTCAAGGAGATCGGCGTCCTCTTCCACTTCACGGCCCCCGGGCGCGGCGCAGCCGGCGTCGACCGCATCGCCGTGCGCAGCCTTTCGGTGGGGATGGAGCTGGGGGGATCTCCCGTGTTCTGGCTGGGCGGTGCGGACGACGCGGAGAGCGTTCCCCTCCTCCGGGAGATGGTTCCCCGGCTGCGCGGCGAGGAGCTGCAGGGCGCCGGGGTGGAGGCGGTGGCGATCCACGCCCGCTCCGACCTGGTGGTGCCGTTCCTGGGCTCGATCCTGCGGGGCCGCATGGCGGACGCGGTCCGGGGCGAGGCGGCGGAGGGGCTGACCCACCACCCCGGGGCGGACGCGCTGGCGATGCTGGTGGAGACCGCCCGCAGGGACCGGTCCCGGGAGGTGCAGGGGGAGGCGGCGGAAGCCATCGGGGAGCTGGACCACCCCGGTGCCACCGCGGCGCTGCGCGGCCTGGTGCTGAGCGACCTCCCCGTCGAGGTGCGGAGGGAGGCAGCGGAGGCGCTGGGGGAGCGACCCCCGGCGGAGGCGGCGCCGGTGCTGGAGGAGGTCGTCCGGAGCGCCGCCCTGACGGAGGTACACGAGGAGGCGGTGGAGGCGCTGCGCGACCTGCACCAGCGCTCCGTCGAGAGACGGGACGGCCGTGCCGCGGCGCTGGTGGCCGCGCTGGAGCGCGTCGCCCGCACCCACCCCGACGCCAGGGTGCGCGCCGAGGCCGCCGAGGCGCTGGGCGAGCTGCGCGGCGGCGACGCCTCTCCCTTCGACGCCTCTTCCCATCCCGGGGTACGGTGACCATGAGCACTCTCTTCGATCTCCTCGCCCGCGCCGTCGACGCCCCGCCCGCCTTCGTGGCCGGGGTAGTGGTGAAGGGGACCCTCCTCCTCCTGGCGGCCGGCGCCGCGAGCCTCGTCCTCCGGCGTGCCTCCGCCGCGGCGCGCCACCTGGTGTGGTCGCTGGCGGTGGTGGGTCTTCTGGCCCTCCCGGTGCTCTCGCTCGCCGTCCCCGGCTGGGATGTGCCGGTGCCGGAGCTGAGAACCGCGCCCGGCCCGGTCACCCTGCCACCCGTGCTGGCGCTGCCTCCGCGGGAGGAGGCCACGGCTCCCATCCGGGCTGCCGACTTCGACCCGGAGGGGTCGGCGTCGGACCTGGCTGCTCCCATCCTGGAGTTGACCGCTCCCGCCGCGTCGCCGGGGACCACGCCGACACCGGCGGCCGGTGGGGGGCTATCCGCGCCGTCGCCCGCGATGCCCGTCCGCTCCCTGTGGGAGTGGGTGCTGGCGGCGTGGGCGCTGGGATGCCTGGGGGTGCTCGGCCGCCTGGCGCTGGGGCAGCTCGGGGTGGGGCTCCTCGCCCGGCGGGCGCAGCCGGTCCGCGACCTCCGCTGGACCGTGCTGCTGGCGGAGCTGGCCGCGGAGCTGGGGGTGCGGCGTCCCGTGCGCCTGCTGCGCAGCCCGCGCGGAACCATGCCGATCACCTGGGGGGTGCTCTGTCCAGCGATCCTCCTCCCGGCCGGTGCGGACGCGTGGCCGGAGGCGCGCCGCCGGGTGGTGCTGCTGCACGAGCTGGCACACGTGGCGCGGCGCGACTGCCTGACGCAGCTCCTGGCCGGGGTGGCGTGCGCGCTGTACTGGTTCCACCCGCTGGCCTGGCACGCGGCGCGGCGGCTGCGGGCGGAGCGGGAGCTGGCGTGCGACGACTGCGTGCTGGGGGTGGGGACCCCGGCGCGGGAGTACGCGGGGCACCTGCTGGAGGTGGCGCGCTCGTTCCGCTCGGGACGGGTGGTGGGGGCGGCGGCCATCGCCATGGCGCGCCCCTCCCAGTTGGAGGGGCGGCTGCTGGCGGTGCTGGACGGGGTGCGTGACCGGCGGAGCCCCTCGCGGGGGGCGCGCCTGGGCGCGGGCGCGGCGGCGCTGCTCCTGCTCCTCCCCCTGGCGGCGCTGCGGGCGGCGGAGACCCCCTCGCCCGCGGAGGCTGCCCCGGCCACCGCCCAGGGAACGGAGTTCGAGCGGCGGATCCCCGCGCGGAGCGGGGGGACGCTGTACCTGGACCTCCGGCACGACATCGACGTCCGGGTGGAGGGATGGGACCGCGAGGAGGTCTGGGTGCGGGTGGACCCCCCGACCCCGGAGCGGAGGGACACCCGGCTGGAGGTGGAGGGGGTGCCGGACGGCGTGCGCGTCGCCGCACTCCGCATGGGAGGGGTGGCGCACCGCGACACGCGGAAGCTGGAGGTGCGGGTGCCCCACCGCTTCAGCGTGGCGGTGGAGTCGGAGGGCGGGGGCGTCCAGCTCAGCGGCCTGGAGGGGCGGTTCACCGGGAGGACGCGGGGAGGCGGCCTGCACCTGGAGCACCTGCGCGGCGAGGCCCGCCTCGCCACCTCCGGCGGGGGCGCGATGATCTCCGGATCCCGCCTGGAGGGAACACTCCTCACCGGGGGCGCCGGCGTCCTGCTGCAGGGATCGCCCGGCCGGCTGGACATCCGCACCGAGGGGGGAGCGATCGTCGGGGGCGAGGCCGCTGAGACCGACCCGGATCCCTACGGGGACCCGGACCTGGAAGTGGACTGCGCCGGGAGCGACTGCTCCCTGACCCTCCTCCAGGACGGAAAGAAGACGGAGGGGAACGGGTTCGCCTACGTGACGGGGGACGACTCCGGGAGCCGCCGCCAGTCGGTGGAGGCGCTGGCCCGCAACGCCCCCCCGGCGGCGGCGGTGGCCGCCCTGGCG
This sequence comes from Longimicrobiaceae bacterium, assembly GCA_036260145.1. Classification (GTDB taxonomy): domain Bacteria; phylum Gemmatimonadota; class Gemmatimonadetes; order Longimicrobiales; family Longimicrobiaceae; genus JAFAYN01. Next base: position 7,264 of record DATAAL010000157.1, read on the forward strand.
CGGATCGCCTTCGAGGACCGCGACGTGGAGGTGCAGCGCGAGGCGGCCGAGTCGCTCGGCGACCTCCCCGGCGACCACGGGACCCCCGAGCTGGTGCGCATCGCCCGCAGCCACCCGGCGGAGGAGGTGCGCCGGGAGGCGGCGGAGGCGCTGGGAGCCAAGGGGAGCAACGCGGCGATCGCCGCGCTGCGGGAGATGGTCGACCGGGACCGCGACCCGAATGTTCAACTGGAGGCGGTGGAGTCGCTCGCGGCGACGTACGCCCACGACGACGCGGGACGGCGGACTTCGCCGCGGCAGGTGCGCGAGATGTTGGACCGCATCGCCCGCACCCACCCCCGCGCCGCGGTGCGCGCCAGGGCCGCGGAGGCGCTGGAGGATCTGGACCGGGAGGGCGACGGGGGGACGCTGGCCGGGCCCGACGCGCAGGACGACCCGGCCAGCGAGCGGATCCCGGTGAGCCTCGCCCCCGACGCCGCCCGCTTCGGCGACCCCCGCGCCCTCCCCGCGCTCCGGGCGGCCGCCCGCGACCGGCACCTGGCGGTGCGCGGCGCGGCGGCGCCCGCGCTGGCCCGGCTCGCGGACCAGACGGAGTAGAACACGGAGTCCCCGGGAGGGGTCCCGCGTCCATAAGTGCCAAAAAATTAGCACCCAACGATCGACATGGGAGTGCGCCACCCCGCCAGGGTGAGGCCCCTCCCTGGCGGGCCCCGCGTCCGCAGGTGCCAAAAATTTAACTCTTATCCACGGAGGTCCCATGCACCGGACGATCCCCCGGCCCTCCCTCCTCCTGGCCGCCGCGGCGCTCCTGGCGGCCGCAGCGGCATCCGCCCAGACCCCCGCTGCGCGCGCCGACTCCGTGCGCGTCCTCCGCGCGGCGCGGCTCACGGGGGAGATCCGGCTCGACGGGCGGCTGGACGAAGCGGCGTGGAGCGCCGCCGAGCCCGCGACGGGGTTCACCGAAAGCTATCCCAACCCGCGCGCCCCGGCCCGCAACCCCACCGAGGCGCGCGTCCTGTACGACGACGCGGCGCTGTACGTGGGGGTGCGGATGTACGACCACCCCGACTCCATCGCCGCGCAGCTCGCCCGGCGCGACGCCGCGGGGATCTACTCCGACTGGGTGCACCTGATGGTGGACTCCTACCACGATCGGCGGACCGCCTTCCGCTTCTCCGCGAACCCGCGGGGGGTGCAGAGGGACGTGTTCCACTTCGACGACGGGAACGAGGACCCGGGCTGGGACGCGGTGTGGGAGGTGGCGACGCGTGTGGATTCGCTGGGGTGGACCGCGGAGTACCGGATCCCCTTCTCGCAGCTCCGCTTCGGCCCGCAGGCCGCGGGCGTGGAGCGGGTGTGGGGGGTGGGGATCCAGCGCGACATCGCCCGCAGGGAGGAGCGCACCTCCTGGTCGCCCTGGACGCGGGAGGACGGCGGCTTCGTCTCCCGCTTCGGCGAGCTGCGCGGGCTGGTGGGGGTCCGCGCCCCCCGCCGGCTGGAGGTGCAGCCGTACTCGGTGGCGCGGCTGACCCGGGCTCCCGGGGATCGCGGCAACCCCTTCTACGCCCCCAACGACGCCTCCGCCTCGCTGGGCGCCGACGTGCGCTACGGGCTCCCGTCGGGGCTGACGCTCACCGCCGCCGTCAACCCCGACTTCGGGCAGGTGGAGGTGGACCCGGCGGTGGTGAACCTCTCCGCCTTCGAGACCTTCTTCGAGGAGCGGCGCCCCTTCTTCGTGGAGGGGAGCGACATCTTCCGCTTCGGGCACCCCACCGCCTCGTACAACAACTACGGCTACACTCCGCCCTTCTACTCCCGGCGCATCGGCCGTCCGCCACAGCGCGGGCTGGGCGCGCTGGGTCCGGTGTACAGCGACATCCCCGCGCAGACCACCATCGCCGCAGCGGCCAAGCTGAGCGGAAAGACGCGCGGCGGGTGGTCGGTGGGGGTGCTGGACGCCCTGACTGCGGAGGAGACCGCCCGCTGGATCGGCAAGGACGGCCGGGAGCAGGACGCGGCCGTGGAGCCGCTGACCAACTACTTTGTGGGGCGGGTGCGCCGCGACCTGCGCGGGGGGCGCACGGTGCTGGGCGGGATGGCCACCGCCGTCAACCGCCGGCTGGGCGATCCGGCGCTAGAGGGGCTCCTCCGCCGCTCCGCCCACCTGGCGGGGGTGGACTGGGAGCACTCCTGGGGGAACCGCACCTGGAACCTGAACGGTTTCGTGGAGGGGAGCCGGATCGCCGGAGAGCGCGGGGTGATCACCGCGGCGCAGAACTCCAGCGCCCGCTACTTCGGCCGGCCGGACGCGGCCCACCTGTCCGTCGACACGACCCGCACCTCCCTCTCCGGGTACGCCGGAGCGCTGGCGCTGGCGAAGACCGGGGGGCGCCACTGGATCGGCTCCGCCACCTTCCAGACTACCAGCCCGGGGTACGAGGTCAACGACATCGGCTTCCAGACCCGTGCCGACACCCGCGCCCTCTCCACCTTCCTCCAGTACCGGGAGAACCAGGCCGGGCGGCGCTTCCGCAGCTACAACCTGTACGGCTACACCAACCACGCCTGGAACTTCGGCGGGGACCGGATCTTCGAGGGGTACAACCTGGGCGGCGGCGTACAGCTCGCCAGCTTCTGGGGGATCAACGCCGGCGCAGGGTACAACCCGGAGTTCCAGAGCGACCGGCTGACCCGCGGGGGACCGCTGTCGGCCATCGCGGCCCAGGGGTACGCTTCCCTGGGGATCCGCTCCGACTCCCGCCGACGGTACATCGTCGGCACCAACCTCTTCTACCGGGAGGACACCTCGGGCGAGTACGACCGATCGGTGGGGGTCTCGCTGGAGATGCGCCCCTCCAGCAACCTCCTGCTCCGGCTGGAGCCCTCCATCACCTGGGAGATGGACACCGACCAGTTCATCCGCTCGGTGTCCGACCCGCTCGCCACGACCACCCTCGGGAGGCGCTACGTCTTCGCCGACCTGGAGCGCACCACCGTGGCGATGAACACCCGCCTCAACTGGACCTTCACTCCGCGGCTCTCGCTGCAGCTCTTCGCTCAGCCCTTCATCACCTCCGCGGACTTCGAGCGCTACAAGGAGTTCCTGGAGCCGGGCCGCTACCGCTTCGCCGTGTACGGCCGGGATCGGGGGACCATCCGCGAGGAGGACGGGCGCTTCGTGGTGGACCCGGACGGCACCGGGCCGGCCGCCTCCTTCACCTTCGGGAACGCCTTCGGACAGCGGGACTTCGTGCTGCGCTCGCTGCGGGGGAACGCGGTGCTACGCTGGGAGTACCGCCCGGGATCGGCGCTCTTCCTGGTGTGGCAGCAGGACCGGAGCGGGACCGAGGACTCCGGGCGGTTCGACTTCGGGCGGGATGCCGGGGCGCTGTTCCGGGAGTCCCCCTCCCACGTGTTCCTGATCAAGGCGACGTACTGGATCGGGCGCTGAGTCGGATGGAGCTGGACGGCTTCGAACCGCTTTCCACGGCAGGTTCGGGCGTGCCCCCCCGCGGGCGCGCATCCCTCGTGCGGGTGCGGTCGCTGCCGTCTGCCCGCCTGGGCGGGCCGGAGCAGGCTTTCCGGACCTCCGCCACTGGACCGGTGTACCGCAGGTGCACCGGTCCTTCGCCGCCTCGAGGTCCCATGTCCTCTCGCCTCCTGACTCTCCTCGCTGTGGTGCTGATCCTCGTGACCAGCCCGCTCGCGGCGCAGCTTCGCCCCGCGCCCCTGCCACCCGCACACGCCGCCCGGGTCTCCCTCCCGGCCGCCGCGCTCGACCGGGGCGACGGGGCATCCCTCCCGCTCCTGGCGGTCGGGGGGGTCGTCGGAGGGACGGTGGGGGTGTTCGTGGGCGCGGTGGCGGGGATGTACACGGCGTGCGCCCCGCGCCCGGACGAGGAGGGCTGCTTCCTGAGGGGGTTGATGCCAGGAGTGGTCGCCGGGGAGTCGCTGCTCCTCCCCGTGGGCGTGCACCTGGTCAACGGGCGGCGGGGGAGCTTCGGGCTCTCGCTCCTGGCCTCCGCCGGGCTGGGAGCGGCGGGGTGGGGGCTCCTGGAGGCGACCCACTACAACGAGCCCGCGGCGCCCGTGATCGTCACGGTGGTCCCCCTGGCGCAGCTCGCCGCGGCCATCGCCATCGAGCGCCACACGGCCCCCGGCCCCGGGCGGTGAGAGCTCCGGCCCTCCCGCTGGCGGAGGACGCGCCCACACCGGTTCGCACGCATCCTGCAGCCCCCTCCCGGGCTCCCCGTTCCCGGAGGCTCCCCGTCCACCCGCAGCTCTGACACTCCGTCCACCCCCGGACCGGGAGCGTCCGCGCCCTCCTGCTGAGGCCCCGGTCGTAGCCGCGGGGCCCCGGCCTCCCGATCCCCACCGGAGCCCCTCCGGTGGGGATCTTGCATCGGGGAGAGCGGACCCGAGCGCGAGGCGACCATGGCCAACCCCTTCCGTGACCTCTTCCTGGGGACCAGCACCCACGCCCTGGTGGAGGCGCTGGTCCCGCGCCGCACCTTCGCGGATGTGGTCCTCCCGCTGAGCACCCGCCGGGCGCTGGACCACGCCCTGGCGCAGATCCACAACCACGACCTGATCTTCCGGCGCTGGGGGCTGGGCGAGCGGCACGACGCGGGGCTGGGGCTGGCCTTCAACTTCGCCGGGCCGCCGGGGATGGGGAAGACCATCTGCGCCGAGGCCATCGCCAGCGCGCTGGGGCGGAGGCTCCTGGTGGTGCGCTACGCCGAGCTGGAGTCGCAGTGGGCGGGGGCCACCGGGAAGAACGTGTCGGCGGTCTTCCGCTCCGCCGCGGAGCAGGACGCGGTGCTCTTCTTCGACGAGGCGGACGCCATCGCGGCGCGCCGGTCGATGTCGCTGAACGAGGGGTACCAGCGCGAGGCCAACCTGGTGGTCAATGTCCTCCTCCGCGAGCTGGACGAGTTCCCGGGGGTGGTGATCTTCGCCACCAACCTGGCCGCCAACTTCGACCCCGCCTTCGAGCGGCGCATCCGCACCCACATCCTGTTCGAGATGCCGGGGCCCGAGGAGCGGGAGCGGATCTGGCGCGTGCAGCTCCACCCGGTGCGGACCCCGCTGGCGGAGGACGTGGACTTCCGCGCCCTGGCCGAGCGCTACCCGGCGAGCGGCGGCGACATCAAGAACGCGGTGCTCAAGGCGGCGCAGATGGCCGCCTCCGAGCCCGTCTCCGACGGGGAGAAGCGGATCGGACAACGCCACTTCGAGGAGGGGATCCGCGAGGTGCTCACCGCCCGCACCGTGATGGGTCAGTCGCTCTTCGCGGAGGGGGGGAGGGTGGACCCGTTCGCCTTCCCCGGGGCCGGGGGCCCGCTGGACGAGGTGCGCGAGGATCTGAGCGCGCTGGCGGCGCGGGTGGTGGAGGTGGAGGACGCTCTCGCCGCGCTCCCCGCGGCGGTGCAGCGCGCCATGGAGGGCCAGAGGGAGATGGCGAGTCGGCTGGCCGCCTCGGACGCCCGGGTCGCGGAGGTGGGGGAGGCGCTGCGGGGGGTGGAGGGGCGCCTGGCCCGTCGCCTCCATGTGGTCGCGGCGCTCTCGGCCGCGGCGCTCCTGGCGGCGCTGGCCGCGCTCGCGGCGGCGCTGACGGGGTGAGGGAGCTCCTCCTTTCAGGATTGCAAATCCCTCTTGCAAAACTGAGAATCCAGGTAAGTGCCCACCGGCATGGAGCTTACCTGATACCTCCCCCTCCTGCGACTTGCAATCCTGAAAATAAACCCCGCTTCATATGTTTGTATTCACATAGCGTAACCACCTGCAGCATAACCTGTTGCGCGCGAGCCATGCGCCTGGTCCGGTTCTCGCCAGTACAAGGGCTGTCCCGCGGCCGTTGCCCTCCTCCTGATCCGGACGACCCTTCCCATGCCTCGCTCCCTGCTCCTGCGCCTGCTGCCCGTGCTCCTCGTGCTCCTCGTGCTCCTCGCGCTCCTCCCCGCGGCGCCCCCCGCCCTGCTCGCCTCCTCCCGAACCCCCGACTCCCCCCCGGCGGCACGCGCCCGCCCCCCTCTGCAGAACCCAACCGCCTGGTGGGCGGAGTCCCACCCCTCGGCCGACCCCGGCCAGACGCGGAGCCTTCCCTTCCGCGCCACCAACCACAGCGACACCCCGCGCACGCTCTGCTTCACCGCCCGCGCGGATAGCTCCACGATCTGGTCCGCCGGTCCCACCGCCCCCGCCTGCCAGCCCTTCGGCGCGGGCGAGGAGCGCGAGCTCTCCGTGACCTACACGGTGCGGGCCGGTGCGATGGCTGGAGAGCAGGGGCGGGTGAGCATCGGCGTGCACGACCAGGAGGATCCCACCTACCGGAACACACCTCCCTGGGTGACCGTCACCGTGAACCCCTACCTGGCCAGCCCCACCGTCACGGCTCCTGCGGCAGGGACGCGGGTGCCGGGCTCGTACCGCGCGGAGTTCAGGCTGACCAGCAACTCGAACCTGAGCCGGAGCTACTCCTTCTCCGTCCACTCCTCGGACACCACGGTCGCGCAGGTCGGCGCGGCACCGGCGGCCCAGACGGTCTCGGCGGGGCAGACGGTGAGCGTGTGG
>DATAAL010000158.1:0-3082 GCA_036260145.1 Longimicrobiaceae bacterium
GAAGAGAAATCGTGCAGCGACCCGCTATGCGGGTACCCCGGGCGCCCGAGGACGGCGACCGAGACGTACTTCACGTACGTCGCAGGGAGCCGCCCGCAGGGCAACGCAGAGCTGCGCGATTTATCGAGCCGCTTACCGCTACAGCCAGGTGCGGGCGCCTAGGGCCACCACCAGCACCCCGATCACGCTGAGGAAGTTCAGATGGAAGACGAGCGGACCGAGCGTGACCCCCACCGCGACCAGGTCGATGACCAGGGGCCCGAACGCCGCCGCGACGGAGGTGGTGAAGAAGGTGCGCGCCGCGCTCTCCGGCATGAAGCGCACGGCCAGCTCGGTGAGGAGGGCACCGAGGACCAGACCCACGAGGACGACCAGGAGCAGCCGACCGGCACGACGGCGTACGGCGACGTTCATCTCACCTCCCGACCCGAATTGAAAGGGCGCCGCTCAACGGCGGCGCTCGATGGTGTACGCGATGCTCGTCCGCAGGGCGTCCAGCGCGGGGCTTTCCGGAAGCGCCTCCAGCGCCTCCTCTGCGCGGCGGGCGTACTCGAGCGCCGTGGCCCTCGCATAATCCAAGCCGCCGTGCGCCCGGACCAGCCGGACCACGGCGGCGATGTGGTCGTCGGAGGGCTCCGGGTCGCGGAACAGTTCCTCCACCTGGCGCCGCTCGGCACCGGAGATGCGCGCGAGGATGGCGATCAGCGGGAGGGTGACCTTGTGCTCGCGCAGGTCCAGCCCGGAGGGCTTCCCGGTGACCGATTCGTCGGAGGTGTAGTCCAGCAGGTCGTCCGCGATCTGGAACCCCATCCCCAGCTCCCGCCCGAAGCGCGCAAGCGGCTCCCGCAGCTCCTCGGCGCCGGAGAGGGCGCCGAGCTCACAGGCGGCCGACATCAGGGAGGCGGTCTTGGAGTCGATCAGCCGGAAATAGTCCTCCTCGCCGAAGTCCAGGGCGTCGTACGAGGCGAGCTGCCGCATCTCCCCGACGGTCATGGCGTTGGCGGCGGCGGCCAGGACCCGGATGGGCTCGATCTGCCCCAGCCTGGTGATCTCGGTGAGCGCGCGGGTATAGAGATAGTCGCCCATGATGATGGCGACCTGGTGGCTCCAGACCGAGTTGACCGTAGGCATCCCCCGGCGCAGGACGGAGTGGTCCACGGCGTCGTCGTGGACCAGGGTCGCGAGGTGCACCAGCTCCAGCGCCGCGGCGAGCGTCTCGGCGCCGCTATCGGGCTCCCCGCCCACCTCGTTGCAGAGGAGGGTGAGGGTGGGTCGGAACAGCTTGCCACGCACCTTCAGAAGGTATTCGTTCACCTCCGAGATCATGGGGAAGTCCGCCACCACGATGCGGCGGATCTCCTCGAACACGGCGTCCAGACGCTCCCGGACGGGTGCCTGGATGTCGGTGAGCCTCGGGGGTGCGGTACGGAGCATGTTACGGTCGTGCCTGAGCCGGGATGGGGGAAGGCGGAAACGTAAGCACGGCCGGGGAGGTTGTCAAAAGCGGGTGCCGGAGGATTCGCGCAGCGCTTCGAGGCGGGCCAGGGTGTCGCGGAAGCCGATGTCGAAGGCGAGCACCCGCTCGTACATCTCGCGCGCGGCGGCCGCGTTCCCCAGCGCCTCGTGGCAGCGGCCGAGCTGGTACACCACCCCGACCACCTCCGACTCCGTGGTCCCGGGGAGCCGCAGCGCGCGTTCCAGCACCCGCGCGGCGACGGCGGGCTGTCCCTTCTCGACGAAGCACCGCCCCAGGAGCTCCAGGGTGGCGAGGGGGTTGGCCCCGCCGCGGAGCGCCACCTGGAGCTGGGAGATCGCCTCGTCGATCAGCCCCATCTCCATGAAAGCGAGCCCGAGGTCGTAGTGGCTCGAGGAGTCCTCGGCGTCGATGTTCTCGTTGACCTTCCGGCGGAAGACCGCCAGCATCTCCGCGAAGTCGCGGTCCTCGTCCCCGGTGGGCTCCTCCTCCTCCACCACGAAGCGGGTGCTCCGCTCCCGGGACTCGTCCTCGTCGTCGAGGATCAGCGCCCCCAGGTCCACGTAGTCGCCGCGCGGACCGGCGGCGGGCGTCGCGGGGCGCGGCCCGGGTGGAGGCGGGGGTGCGAGCATCCGGCGCGCCTCCTCGTTCCCGGGGTCCAGCTCCAGCACCCGCTGGTACACCGCGCGCGACTTGGCGTTGTCGGCGGGCGAGCCGAGGTGCCGCCCCAGATCCAGGTAGGCGCGCACCATCATCCCGGTGTCCCCGGCGCGGAAGGCGTACTCCACCTGCTTCTGGTACAGGGCGGTGTCGTCCGGGCGGCGGACCATGAGGGACCGTACCGCGTCGATCGCCTCGCGGTACAGGCCGCGCGCGCCGAGGTCGCGGTGGGCGGCGGCGAGGACGACGCTCGCCTCGTCCGGGTTCCCCCGGTCGTCCAGGAGGTCCACCAGCCGGTACAGAGAGGCGGTGTCTTCCGGGGCCGAGGCGACGCGCTCCCGCAGCTCCTCCACCGGGTCACCCCGGCTCTCCTCGGGGGTGCTCCCGATCTCCGGAAGGAGCAGGTCGAGAGGCTCCGGCTCCGGACCGGCTCCGAGATCGAGGAGCGGGAGCGCATCGCCGTCCCCGGCTTCGGGGAGCCGGAGGAGCTCGCTCAGGTCCGGAGACTCGCCGTCGGGCGAGGCGGGCTCCAGATCGGCACCGAGAAGGGGGAGGGGGTCGTGGTGGTCCACCCCACCCCCACCCAGCCCCGCGAACTCCTCGCTGGTCTCCAGTCCTTCCAGCGGGGCCGCCTCCACCCCTTCCACCCCGCTGACCTCCAGCCCTTCCAGCGGCGGGATCCCGCCGGTCTCCAGCTCGTTCCCCATCAGCGGGAGGTCGAGCCCCGGGAGTGGCTCGGCGCCGGCTCCCTCCGGCTCGATCGTCCCCGGATCAACGCTCCCGTAGAAGTTCAGCGCCAGCTCGTCCGCGGTCTCCGCGGCGGGTCTCTCCACGCGCTCCGGCGCCGGGGCGGAGAGATCGGCGTGCGGATCGATGGCCAGGATCCGCTGCTGCACGTCCTCCACGGCGGCGTCCGTCCCGTGCTCGCGCAGCCGGGCGAGGAGGAGG
>DATAAL010000159.1:0-2647 GCA_036260145.1 Longimicrobiaceae bacterium
AGGACCTCACCGGGACGGCGTACGTCACCATCCGCTACGACGAGCGGACGACCGACACCACCACCGAGACGGGCGCGGAGGGAGACCGGCGGTGGCAGGAGGTACCCTCGCTGAGCATCACCCGGGAGGCACCCGTCGACCCGGACAACGAGCTGGTCCTGGGGCGGGTGACGATCGACAAGGACGGCGTGTCGCTCCTGGACGACGGAGACGCGGCAGCCCGCCGCAAGGTCGCCGGGCCCGCCCCCGGCGCCGAGCTGGAGGTGCGCTCGCTCACCGTGCGGAATGGCCCCGGGGTCGCGGGCGTGCTCACGGCCGGCAGCTCGGTGGTCGGAGGCGGCGCCGCGGGCGTGGCGCGGCTGAGGGCCGAGGGAGCGACCCCGCGCCTGGTCTTCGGCGCCGGTGGGGCCGACGTGCTTACCGTCCACGGCGACAACGTGGGCATCGGCACCACCAGCCCCGGCTACAAGCTTCACGTGAAGACCGGCAAGGAGGTGGGGCTCTTCGAGTCGACGGACACGCAGGCGTACCTGCGCTTTCAGACCTCGGAGGGAGAGAACAACCGCGTGGAGTTCTGCAACCGTCCCGGGGGCCACGCCGCCATCTTCGTGGTGGGGGGTGGGGACGCGCTCTACGTCCGCCGCGACGGAGCCACCCAGATCCCGTTTCGGTTAAGCATCGGGTCGACCGCCGCTCCGGGCGCGCGCCTCGACGTGGCCGGCGGCAGCGACGTGGGGACGACCGAGGGCGACTTCAGGGTCGGGAGCGACGCCCACCGTCTGAAGGTGGGGGTGACGCTGACGGGCCCCGGCGCGGGCGACGCGCGGATGCGCGCCGAGGGTGGCAACAGCCGGCTGATTCTCGGCGCCGGCGGGACCGACGTGCTGACCGTGCACGGCAACAACGTGGGCATCGGCACGACCAGCCCCACCTACAAGCTGCACGTCAGGGCGGGTGAGCAGGTGGGGCTCTTCGAGTCGACGGTCGAGCAGGCGTACCTGCGCTTCCAGACCTCGGAGGGGGAGGACCACCGCGTGGAGTTCTGCAACCGGCCCGGGGGCAATGCGGCCATCTACGTGGTGGGAGGCGGCGACGCGCTCTACGTCCGCCGCGGCGGGTTCGTCCAGATCCCGAGGCAGGACAGTGCCATGTCCAGCCCGCTCCGGGGGGCGCGCCTCCACGTGGCCGGCGGCAGCGACCTGGCGACGACCGAGGGCGACTTCAAGGTCGGCAGCGACACGCACCGTCTGAAGGTGGGGGTGACGCTGGAGGGGCCCGGCGCGGGCGACGCGCGGATACGCGCCGAGGGCGGCACCAGTCAGCTGATCCTCGGCGCCGCCGGAGCCGACGTGATGACCGTGCAGAAGGGCGGCGTGGGGATCGGCGCCGCCCCCGCGGCGGGGTACCAGCTGAACGTGGGCGGAGCCATCAACGCCACCGAAGTGAACCGGAACGGGAAGCCGCTCGTCAGCTCGCAGTGGACCGGGGCGGAGGGGGGGATCGCGTACGCCAACGGCCACGTCGGGATCGGGACCGCCTCCCCCGCCTACAGGCTGCACGTCAGGGCGGGTGAGCAGGTGGGACTCTTCGAGTCGACGGTCGAGCAGGCGTACCTGCGCTTCCAGACCTCGGAGGGGGAGGACCACCGCGTGGAGTTCTGCAATCGGCCCGGGGGCAATGCGGCCATCTACGTGGTGGGGGGCGGCGACGCGCTCTACGTCCGCCGCGGCGGGTTCGTCCAGATCCCGAGGCAGGACAGCGCCGTGTCCGGCCCGCTCCGGGGGGCGCGCCTCCACGTGGCCGGCGGCAGCGACCTGGCGACGACCGAGGGCGACCTCAAGGTCGGCAACGACGACCACCGCCTGAAGGTGGGGGTGACGCTGGAAGGACCCGGCGCGGGAGAGGCACGGCTGCGGGCGGAAGGCGCGACCCCGCGCCTGATCCTCGGCGCTGGCGGGACCGACGTGCTGACCGTCCACGACGGCAACGTGGGCATCGGTACGACCAGCCCCACTTACAAGCTGCACGTGAAAACGGGCAGGGAGGTGGGGCTCTTCGAATCGGAGGGCAAGGAGGCGTTCCTGCGCTTCCAGACTTCGGAGGGGTTCGAGAACCGCGTGGAGTTCTGCAATCGCGCAGGGGGCAACGCGGCCATCTACGTGAACGGGTTCGGCGACGCGCTCCTCGTGGAGCGCGAGGGGAGCGTCCACATCCGGAAGCAACTGCACGTCGATACGATCAATTCCGCCCGCGGCCTCACCGTCAACGGCAACGTCACCGTCACCGGGCGCGTGTCGGACGCCCGGATCCGGGAGGAGGCGTATCGCGCAGACCCCATCCATATCGAAAGCCCCACCGCGCACAGCCCGGTCTATCAGGACATCCCCGGAATGACCCTGACGGTGAACCCGACCACCCCGGCGAAGTTCCTGATCCGGTTCCAGATGGGAGGGGTCCAGATCACGAAAGTGGCGGGCGGGCAGGCCCTGTTCCGTCTCCTGGTCAACAAAGCCGAGTGCGCCTTCACGCAGATGGAGTTCCGCAGCGACGGGTACGAGCTTCGCCCCGTCGCGCTGGAACGCATTCTTTACCTGACGGAGCGATCCAACACCATCACCGTGCAGTGGAGTACCACCAGCCCGCACGC
>DATAAL010000160.1:0-4114 GCA_036260145.1 Longimicrobiaceae bacterium
GTCCGTGGCTCCACCCTCCCCCCCTCGCCTCCCCACTGCGGCGCCGGCAGCCCCCGTCGGTCTACCTTCCCGCTCGCCGTCACCGGAAGCCCCTCCAGCAACGTGAACGAGGCCGGCACCATGTACTCCGGCAGTGTCGCCCTCAGCCGCGCCCGCAGCTCCGCCGTCCCCACCTCCGCACCTCGCTCCGGCACCACGTACCCCGCCAGCAGCCGGTCTCCCCCGGCGCCCTCCCACACCACCACCACCGCGTCCCGCACTCCGGGCTGCTCCCGCAGCGCGACCTCGATCTCCCCCAGCTCGATGCGGAAGCCCCGCACCTTCACCTGGTGGTCGATGCGGCCCAGGTACTCCAGCTCCCCGTCCACCGTCCACCTCGCGCGGTCCCCCGTGCGGTACATCCGCTCCCCCCCGCCCCCTCCAAGGGGGTCCGGGAGGAAGCGTTCCGCGGTCAGCTCCGGGCGCGCCACATACCCGCGCGCCAGCCCCTCCCCCGCCAGGTACAGCTCCCCGACCACCCCCGCCGGCACCGCCTGAAGGTGCCGGTCGAGCACGTACGCCCGGGTCCCCGCCAGCGGGCGCCCGATACGCACCTGTTCCGTCCCGGGCTCCACGCGGGAATACGTGGAGTAGGTGGTGTCCTCGGTCGGGCCGTACAGGTTGCGCACCACCTCCACGTGACCCAGCCCGTAGAGATCCCTCGCGAGCGAGGCCGGCAGCGCCTCTCCCGCGAGGTTGAACGCGCGCACGCTCTGCGGGATCGCTCCCGAACGCAGGAGCTCGGCCGCCGCGCTGGGCACCGTGGTCACCAGGCGCACCCCGTGCTGCGCCACGCGCGGCAGGTCGAGCGCATTCTCCACCAGGACCAGCGTGCCCCCCCAGCAGAGCGCGCCGAAGATCTCCGCGACGGAGACGTCGAAGCTCACCGAGGTCGAGAAGAGCATGCGGCCCCTCTCCTCGTCCGTGACGGTCTCCCGCAGCCAGTGCAGCAGGACGGAGACGCTGCCGTGGCGCACCATCACGCCCTTGGGCCGACCGGTGGACCCCGAGGTGAAGATCACGTGCGACAGGTTCTCGGGTCCCGCGCCACTCTCCGGCACCCGCTCCGGCTCTTCGGCGAGGGCGGCGCGGAGCTGCGGCGCATCCAGCACCAGGACCTCCGTGACACCCTGCGGGATGCGGTCGGTGAGGCGTGACTCGGTGAGCACGAGACGGATGGAGGCGTCCTGCAGCATGGAGCCGAGGCGCTCCACGGGATTCGCGGGCTCGAGTGGGACGTAGGCGCCACCGGCGCGGAGCACGCCCAGGAGGGCGACGAGGAGCTCGGGGGTGCGATCGAGGCAGACGCCAACCGGCACATCAGGCCCGACACCGCGGTGGCGCAGTGTGTTGGCGAGGCGGGCGGAGCGGCGGTCCAGCTCGGCGTAGGTGATGGCCCCGGCGCCGGAGACGACCGCGACAGCCTCGGGGGTGCGCGCGACCTGCTCGGCGAAGAGCTGGGGGACGCAGCGTCGAGGGTGCGCGGCCCCGGTGGCGTTCCACTCCTGGATGATCCGCTGTCGCTCCGCGTCCGTCAGGAGCTCCACGTCCGACAGCCGCCTCCGCGGATCGGCGGACATTGCCCGGAGCAGCACTTCCAGGTGCCGCGCCAACCGCTCGGCGGTCGCCGCCTCGAACAGGGACGACCGGTACGACAGCGCCCCCTGGATGACCTCCCCGGCATCCTGCAGCGTCAGGTCCAGGTCGAACTTGGCGATCCCCTCTCCCGCCCCGAACGGCTCCAGCTCCACACCGCCCAGCGACAGCCGCTCATCACCACCGCTGCTCGGTTCGAGCGCGAAGGTCACCTGGAAGAGCGGCGTGTGGGTGAGACTGCGCTCGGTGACCAGCTCCTCCACCAGCCGCTCAAAGGGAAGCTCCTGGTGCGCGTACGCCCCCAGCGCGGTCTCCCGCACCCGGCCCAGCAGCTCCACCCACGTGGGATCGCCGTCCAGCTCCCCCCGCAGGGCGAGCAGGTTGACGAAGAAGCCGATCAGCCCCTCCAGCTCCACCCGGGTACGCCCCGCCACCGGGGTGCCCACCACCACGTCGTCCTGACCCGCATAGCGCCCCAGCAGCACCTGCCAGCCGGCCAGCACCGTCATGAACAGCGTCGCCCCTTCCCGCCGGGAGAGCCCCCGCAGTCCCTGCGTCAGCTCCGCATCCAGTCGGAAACTATAGCTCCCTGCCAGGGCGCCCTGTCCCACGGTGCGCGGGTGGTCCGTGGCGATCTCCAGCAGCGGCGGCGCCCCGGCCAGGCGCTCCCGCCAGTACGCCAGCTGTGCCTCCAGGACCGCTCCGCTCAGCCAGTTGCGCTGCCAGACCGCGTAGTCCGCGTATTGCACCGGCAGCTCCGGCAGGCGCGCCTCCTCCCCACGGGTGTAGGCCGAGTACAGGGCGGAGACCTCGCGCACGAGGACGTCCATGCTCCAGCCGTCGCTGACCACGTGGTGCAGCGTGAAGAGCAGCACGTGCTCCTCCTCGCTCAGCCGTAGCAGCGTGCTCCGCAGCAGCGGTCCTGCCGAGAGATCGAACGCCTGCAATGCCTCAATCCCGGCGATCCGGCTCGCTTCCGCCTCCGCCTCGATCACGTCCCGCAGGTCCATCACCGGCAGAGCCACGGGAACCGGCGCATGGATCTCCTGGACGGGGGCACCTTCGTGCTCCGCGAACGTGGTCCGCAGCGTCTCGTGTCGACCTACCAGCGTGTCGAGGCTCCGGCGCAACGCATCGGCATCCAGCGCCCCGCGCAGCCGCAGCGCGAAGGGCATGTTGTACGTGGCGCTCCCGGGCTCCAGCCGGTCGATGATCCACAGCCGCTGCTGCGCGAAGGAAAGGGGTAGCGCCCCCTCCCGCGGAACCCGCTCGATTGCGCCCGCCGTACCGCTCTCAACCCCGCCCCGCAGCGTCTCGATCCGCCCTGCCAGCTCCGCTACCGTCGGTGCCTCGAAGAGCACCCGCAGTGGCACCTCCACCCCGAACGCCCGCCGCACCCGCGATACGATCTGTGTCGCCAGGAGCGAGTGCCCCCCCAGCTCGAAGAAGCTCTCCTCCACACCGACCCGCTCCACCCCCAGCACCTCCGCCCAGATCCCCACCAGCATCTCTTCCACGGCGCCACGTGGCGCGACCCGTCCCCCGCTGTCGCCACCCCATACCGGTACCGGGATGGCCCGCCGGTCCACCTTCCCGTGCGCCGTCAGCGGCATCGCCTCCAGCACCACCACCGCCGCCGGCACCATGTGCTCCGGCAGCCGATTACGGAGCTGCTCCCGCAGCTCCGCGGCGGAAATCTCCCCGTCGCCCTCTGCGACCACGTAGGCGACCAGGCGCCGCTCCCCGGGTGCGTCCTCCCGCGCCACCACGACGGCCTCCCGCACGTCCGGGCAGCCCAGAAGGGTCGCCTCGACTTCGCCGGGCTCGATCCGGAAGCCGCGCACTTTCACCTGCGCATCCACCCGCCCCAGGTACTCCAGCTCCCCCGTGGGGAGCCACCGCACCCGGTCTCCACTCCGGTACAGCCGTCCCCCCACTTCCTTTCCGAACGGGTCGGGCACGAACCGCTCCGCCGTCAGCTCCGCCCGCCCCAGGTACCCCCGCGCCACCCCCGCGCCCCCCACGTACAGCTCCCCCGCCACCCCCTCCGGCACCACGTTCCCCCACCGGTCCAGCACCCGCACGCTCAGATCCCTGATCCCCCTCCCCACCGGGCTCCACTCCCCCCCCTCCACCTCCGCCCTCCCGATCCCCCGGTACGTCACGTGCACCGTCGTCTCCGTGATCCCGTACATGTTCACCAGCCGCGGCCGCGCCTCGCCGTGCCGCGCCATCCACCCGCGCAGGCTCCGCGGCTCCAGCGCCTCGCCCCCGAAGACCACCAGGCGCAGCGCCAGCTCCGGGGCGGCCCCCCGCGCCTCCTCCGCCAGGTCCAGCTGACGGAAGGCCGAGGGCGTCTGGTTCAGCACCGTCACCCGCTCGCGCACCAGGAGCGCGTAGAAGTCCTCCGGCGAGCGGCTCGTCTCCCAGGGCACCACCACCAGGCGCCCCCCGTAGAGGAGCGCGCCCCAGATCTCCC
>DATAAL010000161.1:0-7620 GCA_036260145.1 Longimicrobiaceae bacterium
GCGAAGGGGTCGGGAACGAAGCGCTCCGCCGTCAATCCCGGCCGGCCCAGGTAGCCCCGCGCCACCCCGGCGCCCCCCACGAACAGCTCGCCGGGGACGCCCGCCGGCACCGGGGCGAGGTGCGCGTCCAGCACCAGGGCGCGGACCCCGGCGATCGGCCGCCCCAGGGAGGGGGAGCGCCCGTCCCCCTCCGCCTCGACCACGCCGGAGGTGGCGACCACGGTGGTCTCGGTGGGGCCGTAGTTGTTGACCAGCGCGAAGGGGAGCCCCGGCCGCGGCCGCGCGCGCAGCGCGTCGCCGCCGGTGAGGATGGCGCGGAGCGGGGCGCGCTCGGGCCACTCCGCCGCCAGCAGCCCCTCTGCCAGCGGCGTGGGGACGAAGGCGAGGGTGATCCCCCGCTCCAGGAGGAGCGCGCGCAGCGCCTCCGGGGAGGTGCGCGTCTCGGCGTCCACCAGGTGCACGCTCGCGCCGGCGAGCAGGTACGGCCACACCTCCCACACCGCCGCGTCGAAGCTGAAGGAGGCGAGCTGCGTCGCCCGGTCGTCCGGGGTCACCGCGAAGGCGCGGGCGTGCCAGCCGGCCAGGCCCAGCAGCGACCGGTGGCTCACCATCACCCCCTTGGGCGCGCCGGTGGAGCCGGAGGTGTAGATGACGTACGCCAGGTTGTCGGGGCTGATGTCGTGCTCCCCCTCTCCCCTCGTGGGAGAGGGGGCTGGGGGGTGAGGGGTATCCCCGTCGACGTCGACGACCGCCCCCCCGAACTCCGGCAGCCGGTCCGCGAGCCTCGCGCGGGAGACCACGACCGGCACCTCCGAATCGCGGAGCATGTACGCCAGGCGCTCGGCAGGGTAGGCGGGGTCGAGCGGGACGTACGCGCCCCCGGCCTTCAGCACGCCCAGCATCGCCACCACCGTCGCCGTCCCCGGCTCCAGGCAGATCCCCGCCCTCGTCTCCGGTCCGACCCCGGCGCAGCGCAGCCGCCGCGCCAGCCCCTCCGCCCGGTGGTCCAGCTCCGTGTAGGTGAGCCGCTCCGCGCCGAAGGCCACGGCCGGGGCGTCCGGGGTGCGGCGGGCCTGCGCCGCGAAGCGTTCGTGGACGCACCCGTCCCCGGGCTCGGCGGGCTCCCCCTCGCTCCACTCCGCCAGCACCCGCCGCTCCGCCGGCGGGAGCAGGGGGAGCTCCCCCAGCGGCGTCTCCGGCGCGTCGGCGAGGGCGTCCAGGAGCACGAGGAAGTGGTCCAGGAACCGCGCCGCGGTGGTGAGGTCGAAGAGGTCGCTGTTGTACTCCACCACGGCCGAGGGGGAGGTCCCCTCGTCCACCAGGATCGACAGGTCGAACTTGGAGGTGCCGCTGTCGCCCGTGGGGACCGCGCCGTCTTCCAGCCGGCGCACCGATAGCCCGGAGTGGTCCTCCGGAGGCGGGCCGTGGTTGCCGGGGGCCTCGATCCCCAGCATCACCTGGATCAGCGGGTTGCGGCTGGAGTCGCGCTCCGGCCGCACCTCGTCCAGGATCATCTGGAACGGGACCTCCGCGTGGGCGTACGCCTCCGCCATCCACCTCCTGACCTGCTCCAGGAGCTCCACGAAGCGGAGGCGGCCGGAGGGACGGGCGCGGACGGGGATGGTGTTGACGAAGAAGCCGATGAGCTGCTGCGTCTCGGGCCGCGGGCGGTTGGCGGCCACCGACCCCATCGCGAAGTCCTCCTGCCCGGTGTAGCGGAAGCAGAGCGCCTGGAGGGCCGCCGCCAGGACCTGGTGGAAGGTGGTGCGCTCGCGCTGCGCCAGGGCGCGGAGGCGCTCCATCCGGTCCGGCTCCAGCGCGACGCCGTGCATCCCGCCCCGATAGCTCTGCACCGGGGGGTGCGGCCGGTCGGTGGGAAGCTCCAGCACCGGCGGCACCCCGCGCAGGCTCTCCCGCCAGAAGGCCAGGTGCTGCTCCAGGCGCTCGCCCGAGAGCTGCTCCCGCTGCCAGGCGGCGTAGTCCGCGTACTGGATGGGCAGATCCCGGAGCGGCGAGGGCTTCCCGGCCACGAAGGCCTCGTACAGGGTCCCCAACTCGTAGTAGAAGATCCCCCAGGACCAGCCGTCCATGACGATGTGGTGCATGGTCACCAGCAGCGCGTGCAGCTCGGCGTCCAGGCGGAGGAGACGCGCCCGGATGACGGGGCCAGTGGCCAGGTCGATGGGACGCCGCGCCTCGTCGGTGTGCCTCGCGCGGACGGCGCCAAGGCGCCCCGCTTCAGGGACGGCGGAGAGGTCGTCCACCGGGAGGGGGACCTCCATCTCCGGAAGGACGACCTGCCGGGGGCCGTCGTCGGTCTCCACGTAGACGGTCCGGTAGACCTCGTGCCTGCGGACGATCTCCGCGAGCGCGCGCTGCGCGGCGGCCACATCCAGGGGGCCCCGCAGCCAGACTCCCACCGGCACGTTGTACATGGGGCTGCCGGGCTCCAGGCGGTCCAGCACCCAGAGGCGCTCCTGGTCGTAGGAGAGCGGGAGCGGCCCGTCGCGCGGCACCCGGGGGATCGCAGCGGCGACCTCCCCGCGCGCGTCCGCGCGGAGGGCGGCCACCTTCTGCGCCATCCCGGCCACGGTGGGGTCTTCGAACACCGCGTTCAGCGACACGTCGACCCCGAACTCGCCGCGCACGCGGGCGACGAGCTGCGTGGCCAGGAGCGAGTGCCCGCCGAGCGAGAAGAAGTCGTCGTGCGCCCCGATCCCCTCGAAGCCGGTCAGCTCCTGCCAGATCTCCGCCATCCGCTCCTGCAGCTCGCCCTCCGGGGCCACGTACCGGGTCCCGGTCTCCGGCCGCGGCTGCAGCCCTCGCCCCTTCGCGGTGGGGTCGGGCGGCGCGACGTCCCCGAGGTCCTGCGGGACCGGGTCCGCGACGCCTCCGCCGGCCGCGGCCCCACCCTCCGCGGGCGCGCCGGCCCGGCGCGGGGAGCGGCGGCGACGGACCCGCTCCACCCAGTAGGGCTGCCTCTCGAACGGGTAGGTGGGGAGGAGCGTCCGCCGGCGCCGCTCCCCGGCCGCGAAGCCGTCCCAGTCCACCTGCACGCCCGCGATCCACAGCCGGCCCAGCGTCTCCAGGAGGTGCACCTGGTCCGACTTGCGCGTGTACGAGTGCCGCAGCGAGGCGAGGGTCGCCGACTCCGCCGCGCCCGCGTGCAGCGCGAAGGTGCCGAGCGTGCGGCCCGGCCCCACCTCCAGCAGCACCCGGCTCCCGTCGTTCAGCAGCTCGGCCATCCCCTCGGCGAAGCGCACGGTGCGGCAGAGGTGCCGCGCCCAGTACTCGGGGTCCGTCGCCTCCTCCGCGCGGATCCACGTCCCCGTCACATTGGAGACGAAGGGGACCTCCGGCGCCGCCAGCCGCATGGCGCGCAGGCGCTCGGCGAGCCCCCCGGCCACCGGCTGCATCTCCGCCGAGTGGAAGGCGTGCTCCGCGTTCAGGCGGCGGCAGGCCACTCCCTCGGCCCGCAGCTCGACCTCCAGCGCGTCCACGGCCTCGTTGCGTCCCGAGACGGTGCACAGCCCCGGCGCGTTGTGTGCGGCCAGCGCGAGCCCGCCGCGCAGCCGCGGCTGGAGGGTCGCCGGGTCCATGGGCACCGCGAGCATCGCCCCCGCGGGGAGCCCGGAGATCAGGCGGGCCCGGTAGGCGAGCAGCGCCAGGGCGTCCTCCAGGGTGAAGACGCCCGCCACCGTGGCGGCCACGTACTCGCCCAGCGAGTGGCCGATCATCGCCTCCGGGCGCACGCCCCAGCTCATCCAGAGCTGCGCCAGCGCCCATTCCACCACGAAGGTCGCCGGGTGCGCCGCGTCCGTCCGCCCCAGCGGGTCGCCGCTTCCCGCCGCGCCCCCGGCCAGCATGCCGCGCAGGTCGATCGATCCGTCCGCGCCTGCGTCCGTCGCGCCGCCCCCGGCGGTCTGCTCCGGGGCGGGATCGCCGGGGAAGAGCGCCTCGAGCACCTCGGACCCGGTGTGCGCGTACAGGATCTCGGCGCAGCGGTCGGTCTCGCGCCGGAAGACCGGTTCGGCCTCGTACAGCCCGCGCGCCATCTGCACGTAGTGGTCGCCCACGCCCGGGAAGAGGAACACTACCGGGCGCTCGTCCCGCTCCTGCACTCCTTCGAGCACCCGCCGCGCGTCCCGCGTCTCCAGCGCCGCGACGGCGTCCTCCCGGCCGCGGCACACCAGCACCCGGCGGTGGGCGAAGCGCCGCCTCCCCACGCGCAGCGTATGCGCCACATCGGCGAGCTTCTGCTCCGGGTGGGCGCGGAGGTGCTCCGCGAGCCGCCCGGTGGCCGCATCCAGGGCGCCGGGGGTGCGAGCGCTCAGGACCAGGAGCTGCCATGGCCGCGACGGGCTGGACGCCCGGACCGGCGGCGCCTCCTCCAGGACCACGTGCGCATTGGTCCCGCCCATCCCGAACGAGCTGACTCCCGCCCGCCGGGGGGCGCCGTTGCGGGCCCAGGGCCGCGGCTCGGGGTTGACGTAGAAGGGCGAGCGGTCGAAGTCGATCCTCGGGTTCGGCGAGCGGAAGTACGGCGAGGGCGGGATCACGCCGTTCTCCAGCGCCAGGGCCGCCTTGATGAGCCCCACCACCCCGGCCGCCGCGTCCAGGTGCCCGATGCTGGCCTTCACCGCGCCGAGCGCGCAGCTCCCCGGGGTCCCCCGGCCGAAGGCGGCGGTCAGCGCCGCCACCTCGATGGGGTCCCCCACCTCGGTCCCGGAGCCGTGCGTCTCCACGTAGGAGATCTCGGACGGGTCCACCCCCGCCGCCGCCAGCGCCTCCGCGATCACGGCCGCCTGACCCTCCCAGGCCGGCGCCGTGAAGCCCATCTTCTCGTCCCCGTCGTTGTTGACGGCCGAGCCGCGGATCACGGCGTGGACGTGATCCCCGTCCGCCAGGGCGTCCTCCAGCCGCTTCAGCACCACTACCCCCGCCCCGCTCCCCCCCACCGAGCCGCGCGCCGCGGCGTCGAAGGGGGTGCACTCCCCCGTGGGCGACAGGATCCCTCCCGGCTGGTAGCGGTAGCCGCGGTGCTGCGGCACGGCGATCCGCACTCCGCCCGCCAGCGCCACGTCCGTCTCTCCCCACAGCAGGCTCCGGCACGCGAGGTGGACGGCCACCAGCGACGAGGAGCACGCCGTCTGCACGTTCATGCTGGGGCCCTTCAACCCCAGCTTGTGCGACGTCAGCGTCGCCACGGACGTGCCGTTCGACAGCAGCACCTGCGTCGTACCGACCGCCCGGGCCAGCGTCCGCTGCGAGAACACGTCCAGCACGTAGCGGTTCTCCCCCCTGGAGGCGAAGACCCCCATGCGCCCGCCGTACCCCCGGGATGCGTAGCCCGCGCGCTCCAGCGCCTCCCACGCGCACTCCAGGAACACGCGCTGCTGCGGGTTCATCACCATCGCTTCGCGAGGGGTGAAGCCGAAGAAGGAGGCGTCGAACAGCTCCGCGCCCTCCAGCACCCCGGAGACGGGGACGTAGCCGGGCGAGCGGAACTCGCGGGGCGGGACTCCGGCGGCGGCCAGCTCCTCCTCCGTGAGGCGGCGGAGGGAGCAGACGCCGGAGCGGAGGTTGCGCCAGAACTCGTCGATGTCGCGCGCGCCCGGGAAGCGCCCCGCCATCCCGATGATGGCCACTTCGTTTCCGCCGGGAGCTCGCATCGGGCCCTTCCTGATTAGTGCGTGTCGGGTGGCCCCGGCGTCCCATGGGGGCCGGGGGCCGGGGTCCGTGAGGTGCGCATCAACGCGGGCGGGGTCCGGCCGGGGTCCCGGCGTGTCAGGCGGCTCCGGGACGCCGGCCGCGCGTGGTGCGTCCGGCGCCGCGGGCGTCGTCCGGACCTGCAGCGCCTTGGGCGTAATCGGCGGGCCGCCGCGGTCCAGGCGCGTGGCGAGTGCCCCCAGGGTGCGGTGGGTGAACAGGTCCACCAGCGCGACCCGGTCCGGGAACCGCTCCTGCAGACGGGAATGGACCTGGACCAGGAGGAGGGAGTGTCCGCCCAGGTCGAAGAAGTTGTCGCCTACGCCGACGTGGCGCACACCCAGGGTTTCCTCCCAGATGGCGGCCAGCGCGCGCTCGGTCGCGGTGAGCGGCGCACCGCCCTCACGCCCTCCACCGCTGCGCTCGTGCGCGGGTCGCGCCCGGCGGTCCACCTTGCCGTTGGGGGAGAGGGGGAGCGAGTCGAGGAGCACGAAGTCAGCGGGCACCATCTGCTCCGGGAGGCGCTCGCGGAGGTGCGTCCGCAGCTCGTCCACGAGCGCGGCTCCCCCTTCCCCCGTGGGAACCAGGTACGCGACGAGCATCGCTCCTCCCGGGGCGTCCTCGCGCGCGAGGACCACGACGTCCCGCACGCAGGGGTGCCCCCGCAGCGCGGCCTCGATCTCCCCCGGCTCGACGCGGAAGCCGCGCACCTTGACCTGCTGGTCCACCCGCCCCAGGAACTCGACCTCGCCGCCGGGCAGCCAGCGCGCCCGGTCGCCGGTGCGGTACAGCCGCGCTCCCGCCTCCCCCGAGAACGGGTCGGGGAGAAAGCGCTCGGCCGTCAGCTCCGCCCGTCCCAGGTAGCCCCGTCCCACCTGCGCTCCCCCCACGTGCAGCTCGCCGGGCACCCCCGGCGGCACCGGCTCGCCCGCTCCGTCCAGGACGTAGACCCGGGTGTTCCCCAGCGGGCGGCCCAGCGGCACCGTCTCTCTCTCCGCTGCGTCCTCGACCCGGTGCGTGAGGACCCCCACCGTGGTCTCCGTCGGGCCGTAGTGGTTGACCACGACCAGCCCGGGCGCACGCGACTTCAGCTCCTGGACCCACTCGCTCCGCGACGCCTCGCCTCCCAGCACCAGCACCCGCCGCGGCAGCCCCCGCACGCCGTCCGTCTCGCCCACGAGGGAGGCCAGGTGGGCGGGGACGATCTTGACCACGTCGACCTCGTGTCGCTCCAGGTAGGCGGCGAAGCGCCCGGGCTCGGTCGCCTCGTCCTGCGACAGGATGTGCAGCGTCCCCCCGGTGCACAGCGCCGGGTAGAGGACGGTGTTGCCCAGGTCCGCCGCCAGGGTGGAGACCAGCGCGTAGCGCATGGGGGCGTGGAGCCCGATCCGCTCGATCGCGGCGTGGACGTAGTTGGCCAGCTGCCGGTGCTCGACGAGCACGCCCTTGGGCGCGCCGGTCGAGCCGGAGGTGTAGATCACGTACGCCAGGTTCGCGGGCTCCACGCTGCCGGGCGGGGCCCCGGCGGGGGCGGCGTTGATCTCCTCCCGGTCGGTGTCCAGGCGGAGCACGGTGCCCCCGTACCCCTCGGCACGCCCGGCCAGGCTCTCCTGCGTGAGGAGCACCGGCGCACGCGCGTCCAGGAGCAGCCCCCGCAGCCGCTCTGCCGGGTGCGACGGATCCAGCGGGACGTATGCGCCGCCGGCCTTGAGCACCCCCAGGATCGCCACTGGCACCCGGGCGCTCCGCTCCAGGCAGATCCCCACCCGGACGTCGGGCCCCACGCCGCGCGCGACCAGGGCGTGCGCCACCTGGTTGGCGGCGCGGTCGAGGGCAGCGTAGGTGAGCGATTCGTCGCCCGAGACCACGGCGACGGCGCCCGGAGTGCGCGCCGCCTGGGCGGCGATCCAC
>DATAAL010000162.1:0-12079 GCA_036260145.1 Longimicrobiaceae bacterium
GCCGACCCGTGCCAGGAGCACCCGGACCGTGGCGAGGGTGAGCGGGCAGTCCAGGACGAAGGTCGTCCCTCTCCCCTCCTCCCAGTTGGCCTCCACCACGCCCCGGATTCGGGCGACCGCCTCCCGGGCGATGTCGAGCCCTACCCCCCGCCCGGAGATGGCCGTGACCTCCGTCCGTGTGGAGAACCCCACCTCGAAGAGCGCCCGGACGAGCTCCCGCGGGTGCGTGGGGACGGGGAGGCCCCGGCGCGCCAGTTGCTCCCGCACGGCCGCGACATCGAGACCGGCGCCGTCGTCCGCGACCGTGATGACGATGCGATCGCCCCGGAGGGCGGCGGAGACAACCACCCGGCCTACCTGCGGCTTCCCCGCGCGCTCTCTGGCTCCGGGCGGCTCGATCCCGTGGTCCACGGCGTTGCGGACCAGGTGCAGGATGGCCTCGCGCAGGCCGTCGATGACGGCGCGGTCCGCCTCCACCTCCCCGCCCGAGACCTCCAGGCGGGCGCTCTTCCCCGCGGCCGCCGCCACGTCGCGCACCACCCGCGGCAGAGCCTCGCAGGCATCCGCGAAGGGACGCATGCGGAGCCTCCGGACGCGCTCCGCCACCTCCTCGCTCACCCGCGCGAGGGCCCGGGCGTCGTTCCGAGCACCCGTGGCGATCCGGCCGGTCTCCTGCAGGACGTGGCTCAGCTCCTCCTCCACCCGGGTGACCAGGCCGAGCGCCGGATCCTGCACCCCCGCCCGCTCCAGGGCCACCCGGAGGTGACGGCCCTGGCGGCGCCACTCCGAGGCCCAGCGGGTGACGAAGTCGTGCAGCTCGGTCAGCTCCTCCGGCCGTGCCGTCGCCCGTCCGGACGCCACCAGGAGCTGGCCCGCGGAGGCGAGGAGCGCATCGAGCTTCTCCGCCGGCACCCGTACGTGCTCGCCGTGCCGATCCGCTGCGGGGGCGGGCGCGGTGGGCCGGTGCTCCGCGGGTGCGCTCTGCTTCGGGGGCGCTGGACGCCGGGGCGCGGCGGGCGCCGCGGGTCCCCTCAGGCGGCGGTTGAGCGCCGCGAGGGGCGAGCCGGCCAGGGTCCCGCCGTCGGTGATCCGTGCCGCCGCGTCCGTCAGCGCGTCGACCGCGGAGAACAGAAGCGCGATCTCCTCCTCCGTGAGCGGGGCCTTTCCGTCACGGACCCGCGCGAGCAGCGTCTCCAGAGCATGGCAGGTCTCCTCCACCAGCGGGACGCCGGCGGCGTGGGCGGCCCCCTTGAGAGTGTGGAACACCCGGAAGAGGGACTGGACACGCCCCGGGTTGGTCGCGCCACCCTCCAGCGCCAGCAGCTCCGCGCTCATCACGCGGAGCTGCTCCTCCATCTCCCCGAGGAAGGTCGCGAGCAGCCGGGCGGCGAGCGAGTCCCGGCTCACACCGACGCCCTCACCGGCTTCCGGCCGTGGGTGCCCACCACCTCGAGGAGGCGGGCTCCCAGCCGGTTCAGGTCCTGCGCCGCCTGCTCGGCCTGGCGGGTGGAGGCGAGGTTCTGCTGGGTAGCCTCGTGGATGTCCGCCATCGCCTGGCGGATCTGGACCATCCCGGCGGCCTGCTGCCCCGCCGACGCCACGATCTGCACCGCCGCCTGGGAGGCATCCGTCACCACCTCCGCGAGGGTACGGATCGTCTCCCCGGCCGCAACGACCTGCTCCACCCCCGCCGCCACCTGCTGGCTGCCGCGCTCCGTGGTCATCACCGCGGCGCTGGTCGCGCGCTGGATCTCCCCCAGGATCTGCCGCACCTGCACCGTCGACCGCTTCGACTGGTCGGCGAGGCTCCTCACCTCGGCGGCCACCACCGCGAACCCACGGCCGTGCTCTCCCGCCCTCGCCGCCTCCACCGCGGCGTTCAGCGCCAGCAGGTTGGTCTGGTCCGCCATGTCGTTGACGGTCGCGATGATCTCCCCGATGGCCTGGGCCTGCTCCGCCAGCACCAGGATGCTCTCCGCGATCGACTCCACCTGCTCCTTCACGCCGTTCATGGCGGCCACCGATTCGTCCACCGCCTGCCGCCCCGCCCTCCCGATCTCCACTGCCCGCTGCGCGGTGTCAGCCACCCTCCGCGCCCGTTCGGCCGCCTGCTCGGCCGTCTGCGCCACCTCGTCGACCGTGGTCGCCGTCTCCGACACCGCCGCCGAGGTCTCGGTCGCGCTGGACGCCTGCTGCGTGGTGGTTGCCAGGATCTCGGCCGCGGCGGAGGCGAGGACCCCGGTGGTCTCCCCCAGCGTGCCGGTGACGGCGCGATTCAGCAGGGAGGCGGAGAAGATCCCCACGATCAGGGCGGTCAGGGTGGCTCCGAGAAGGAGCAGTTGCATGCGGCGCGCGCGCTCCGCCGCCGCTGCCGCTCCCGTGTGCGCCCGCTCGTTCGCGCGGACCACCCCGCGGCCGATCGCCTCGTGCAGCGCCAGTCGCGCCGGGAAGACCTGGGCGTTCCAGACGCGGAGCGCCTCGTCCCCGCGCCCGGCCTCCGCAGCCGCCATCGATGTCTGTGCCGCCCTCTGCCAGCCCGACAGCAGTGTGAGGGCCTCCTGCCAGGACGCGCGGTCCTCCGCCGTGGGTGCAGCGTCACGCAGGCGCTCGAGCTCGGCCCGGCTCGCTGCCAGACGGCCGCTGAACTCGCTCGTGAACCGGGGGTCCGGCTTCAGGAGGAACCGCAGGTAGGCGACGTTCGCGTCCGCGGCGTCGGACCCGGCCTGAAGCGAGGGGATGAGCACCCGCTGCTGCTGCGTGGTGGCGGCCGCGTACGCTCCCGAGGTCCGGGCCAGGGCGGTGACCCCGACCACCCCCAGCACCACCACCAGCCCCAGGACAGTGGCGAATCCGGTCGCGATCCTCCGGCTTACCGTCCACTCCATACCACTCCTTTCACCCATGGGTGCGCAGCAGGGCCACCGCACCGAGAACGAGCACCGCCTCCCCGGTGATGCCGAGGAGGTGGTCGCGAGCCGTCCCCCCGGTCTCGGGGAGCTTCCGCACCTCCGAGCGGGGGATCCGGAGCACCTCTCCCACCGATTCCACCAGGATCCCGAAGGCCGGCCGGCCCTCGCCCAGCACCACCGCCCGCACCAACCCGGCAGACGGGGCCTCCGGGAGCCCGAGGAGGCGCCGGAGGTGGAAGAGCGTGAGCAGCTCTCCCCGCCAGGCCATCGCCCCCGCCACCGCCGCCTCCACGCCGGGCACTACGGTGAACTCGGAGATCCGACACACCTCCACGACGAAGCGCGACTCCACCGCGTACGTCTCGCCTGCCAGCGTGAAGGTGACGACCTCCAGCGACTCCTCCCCGCGCGGAGCCGCGTGGGGGCGGGCGAGCTCGCGGGCGCGCGCTTCCAGCACCGCCCGCGATTCCTCGCGGGAGGCCGCCGCTCTCCCTCCGACGGCGCGGCCCGCCGCCTCCATCCGCTCCCGAATGGAGGCCCAGTCCACCGGCCCGTGCGCGCGCCGCTGGCCGGGAGGCATCAGCTCACCGTCGCGGAGAGGAGCCGAAGCTGGACCCGCGCCATCTCGGCGAGCCGGGCCGCCGGCTCCCCGTCCGAGCCCGGGACCGGCTCGGAGGGGGGGAGCGCCGCCAGGAGCCGCTCGGCGTTGCGGAGCGCGCGGCGCGCGCCGTCCCGGTCGCCGAGGCGGGAGAGCGTGCTCCCCAGCAGGAGGTGGGCGACCGCCAGGTCGTGGTCGAGGTAGAGCACGCGGCGCGCGGCCACGGCCGCCTCGGCGTGCAGCCCCGCCCCGGCCAGGAGGACGGCGTGCAGGTAGCTCAGCTCCGCCGAGGTCCGATACCGGTCGAGGGCAGCGGCGCAGGCGCGCCCCGCGTCGTCCATCCTCCCCTGGTTGGCGAGGGAGCGCACGCGCTCCACCCAGGCCGCTTCGCCCGGGTCGTCCGCCTCCGCCCCGGTGTCGGGCTCCCCGACCGGAACGGCGGGGGGCGACACGGTCTCCTCCGCTCCCCCGGCGGAGTGCTCGCGGACGGCGGGGGGGTCGGGCCGGGGCGGCGGGACGGCCGCGGGGACGCTCCGCCTGGCCCTCCGGTAGGCGAGCCCCGCATCGGTGATCACCACCTCGCAGGGGACCAGGTCGGAGAAGGACGGATCGGAGGCGCCCAGGAAGAGCCAGCCGTCCTCGCCGAGGGAATCCATCAGCCGCCTGGCGACCCCGGCGATGGTCTCCTCGTCCAGGTAGATCAGGACGTTCCGGCAGAGGATGAGATCCATCTCCCAGATCCCCCGGGCGGGAGATGGGTACCCGGTTCCGGCAAGGTTGAGGGGAGTGAACGTCACCGCCTCGCGGATTCCCCGGACGAGTTCGAAGTGCGGACCGGTCCGGCGGAAATACCTCCCCACCAGCTCCCTCCCCACCCCGCGGAGAGACCATCGCGTGTAGCGGGCCCGCCGCGCCAGGGAGAGGCGGGCGCGGGAAAGGTCCGTCCCGACGACACGGGCCGTCCGTCCCGCCTCGTGGAGGAGGATCGCGAGGGAGTACGCCTCCTCGCCGGTTGCGCACCCCGCGCTCCACGCCCGGACCGGGCGCCCTCCGCCGATCGTGGGGAGGACCTCCCGCCGGATGTAGTCGAGCTGCGCCGGCTCCCGGAAGAAGTAGGTCTCGCCGACGGTGAGCTCCGCGAGGAGATCGTCCAGCGCGGCCGGATCGGCTCGGAGCCGGGAGAGATACGCGGCCGGGTCGCCGACCGCCGCGCGCGCCATCGCCCGGCGAACGCTGGCCTCCGCCGCCGACCGCCGCTCCGGCGAGAAGGAAAGGCCGGTGCGGGCGCCGACGAAGCGGAGCACCGGATCCAGCTCCACCAGGGACTGCGCCCGGGCGCTCACCCTCCCCCCCCGGCGCGCCCGGACTCCGACATCGCCTCGTCGAGCGAGACCGCCTCGTCGCGCGAGAGGAACCTCCGCAGGTCCTGGATCAGCACCAGCCCGTCCGGGAGTCTCCCCACCCCCGACACGTACCTGGGAGCCGAGACCAGCTCGTTCAGCTCCCTCGCGTCGGTCGGCTCCAGAGCGACCACTCCCGCCACGCTATCCGCGACGAGCACCACCGGCCGCTCTCCCGCCATGGCGACCACGAAGCGATCGCTCGGTTCGATCTCCTTCACCGGAAGCCGGAATCTCTCCCGGAGGCCGATGACCGGGACGAGCACCCCCCGCACGTCGATCACCCCCTGAACCACGGCGGGGGCACCGGGAAGCGGAGTGACCGCCACCGCGCGCAGGATCTCCCGGACGTGCTCCAGGGGAAGACCGCAACGGTGACCGTTGACAGTGAAGACCAGGACCTCCGACAACAATAGGCCGGTTGGTGCCCCATAAATTTCATCGCGGCCTGAATCAGGCTGTCGGAGGGACATGGACCCACCTTGGCCGGGAGAGGGAGATATCATTGAGCGGAACAGTCGCAAAAGAAGGCAAAAGGAAGACCGCACGCAAGCTCGCGCCGACACAGGAGCGAACATTAATCGCACCTCATCAGCCATATGCTTGCGCCGGTGCCTCCGACTAATGACGATTGTCATTTTATATGCACCTCTTTTTAGACAATCGAAGATTCGCCTGGTCGACCAGCTTCCGGAGCCGGCCAGCGCCCCACCGCTCCACCGTGCTCCCGCCTCCGCTCAGCCGCTGTGACCCGGCGGCGGGTGGTGCCTAGAAAGAATACGGTGGAAGGACGGATGCGTGCCCGAATGTCGTAAAACACTATATGGTATACACTTAAGGAGTTCGCCCAGGTGTGGAGTTTTGGGCAGGTATTGCCCAGAGTGCCTATGCGATTGTACTGTATCTTTATGGTAGATGATAAGATGCGTTGATTTTCGCATACTTGGGCAGATTCCGCACATACCGGACGCGGGGGTAGCAGCGCACGCCCCGACGCGCGATGGAGTGCGGGCCGGCGTGCGCCTCGAACCCGAACCCGACGATCCATGGCCCGCTCGATCCTCCTCGTCGACGACGATCCCTCTCTCCTCCGGATGGTGCAGCGCTTCTTCGAGCGCAGACACTGGCGTGTGCTCGTGGCCGACAGGGCGCGCGAGGCGATCGCTCTGTTCGAGAGCGAGTATCCCGCCGTCGTGGTCCTGGACATCGAGATGCCGTACCTCGACGGCCTGGAGCTCCTGGAGATCCTGCGCGAACGGGATCCCGACAGTGCGATCGTCATGCTGACCGGGCGCGTGGACGTACAGACGGCGGTGGACGCGATGCGGCGCGGTGCGGAGAACTTTCTCACCAAGCCGGTCGACCTCGAGCACCTCGACGCCGCCGTGGAGCGGGCCTACGAGAAGGTGGCGCTCCGGCGGCAGACCCGGATCCTGGTGGAGCGGCAGGAGCGCCGCCCGCGTCTGGACGAATTCACCCGCTCCCCCGCCATGCAGCTGCTGCTGCGGCAGGTCGCCGTCGTGGCCCCGGCGGATACGCCGGTGCTCCTCCAGGGCGAGGCGGGGACGGGGAAGACGTGGATCGCCCGGGAGATCCATGCGCGCTCGGGGCGCGCGGAGGGACCCTACGTGGAGGTGAGCTGCGCGGGGGCGACCGCGGCGACGCTGGCGGCGGAGCTGTTCGGGCAGGAGAAGGGGGCGACCCCTGAGGCCCGGCAGCAGAGGCGCGGTGCCCTCGAGCTCGCCGGGGGCGGCACCCTCTTTCTGGACGAGGTCGGGGATCTTCCACTCGATCTCCAGTCCAGGCTGGCGAAGACCCTGGAATCCGGGAAGATGCGCAGGATGGGGGGGATCCGGGAGCTGGACGTGGACGTGCGGTTGATCGCCTCCACCCACCGTGACCTCCGGGAGGAGGTGCGCGCGGGGAGGTTCCGGGAGGACTTCTACTACCGGATTGCGGTGTTCCCGCTCCAGCTCCCCCCGCTCCGGGAGCGGACCCGGGAGGACCTGATCGGACTGGCGCAGGACCTCCTGGCCGAGATCCAGCGCCGCCTCCCCGTGCGCGAGCCGGTCCGGCTCTCTCAGCCGGCTGCCGATCACCTGGCGCGGTATTCCTGGCCGGGTAACATCTCGGAGCTGCGCAACGTCCTGGAGCGGGCGATCATCCTCTCGGCGGGATCCGGCGAGCTGCGCCCCGAGCACCTCCCCGCGGAGCTCCGCGGCCGCGGGGGCGCCCGGGGGGTGGCCACCCCGGATCCCACCCTCCCGCTGGAGGAGGTGGAGCGGGAGCACATCCGCGCCGCGCTCCGGTACCACGGCGGGAACCGGAGCGAGGCCGCCCGGAGCCTGCGCATCTCCCGGCGGACGCTCTACGACAAGATTCGCCGGTTCGGGCTCCTGGACCCCGGCTCGTGAAGCGGCGAGGGCTCCGCGGAAACACCCGGGTGGAGGAGGGGGAGGAAAAAAGAGCCGGTTTCCGTTATATTACGGGATGATTTCCGTATCCAACCTCGCAAAGGAGTTCGGCGACCGGGTCCTGTTCGCCGACGCATCCTTCCAGCTCAACCCGGGCGAGCGCTACGGCATCGTGGGCGCCAACGGGTCGGGCAAGACCACGCTCCTCAACATCCTGGCCGGGGACGCCCCGGCCAGCGGCGGCTCCGTGTCCATCCCGAAGTCGCTGCGGCTGGGGGTGCTGCGGCAGGACCAGTTCCTCTACGAGGACCAGGAGGTCCTGGGCGTCGCCCTGATGGGGAACCCGGAGCTCTGGAACGCTATGGTCGGGAAGGAGGCGCTCCTCGCCCGGGCCCACGAGCACTTCGACGCCGACCGCTTCTCGGAGCTGGAGGAGATCGTGCAGCGGCACGACGGGTACACCGCCGAGGCGCGGGCCGCCGCCATCCTGGAGGGGCTTGGCCTCCCCGCGGAGGTGCACCGCCAGCCCCTCTCCACCCTGTCGGGCGGCTTCAAGCTGCGGGTGCTCCTCGCCCAGGTGCTGGCGGGGGCTCCGGACGTGCTCCTCCTCGACGAGCCGACGAACCACCTGGACATCCTCTCCATCCGCTGGCTGGAGAAGTTCCTCCAGGACTTCGAGGGCCCGGTGGCGGTGATCTCGCACGACCACCGCTTCCTGGACAACGTGTCCACGCACATCCTGGACGTGGACTACCAGACGGTCACGCTCTACCGGGGCAACTACTCCTCCTTCCTGGAGCAGAAGGTGGAGGACCGGGAGCGGCGGGAGAAGGAGATCGAGGGGCGGCAGAAGGAGATCGCCCACCACCAGAAGTTCGTGGACCGCTTCAAGGCCAAGGCGAGCAAGGCGCGGCAGGCGCAGAGCAAACTGCGGATGATCGAGCGCATGGCCGAGGGGCTGGAGGAGCTCCCCGGCAGCTCGCGGCGCTACCCCAAGTTCAGGTTCGTCCAGCGCCGGCCGAGCGGTAAGGAGGTCCTCAAGATCTCCGGCATCAGGAAGACGTTCGGCGACAGGGAGGTGCTGCCCGGCGTATCCCTGCAGGTGAACCGGGGCGACCGGCTGGTGATCATGGGGCCGAACGGGATCGGCAAGTCCACGCTCCTCAAGATCGTGATGGGGGAGCTGCCGGCCGACGCGGGGACGGTGGAGTGGGGATACGAGACGCACCCCGGCTACTTCGCCCAGGACCACCACGAGCAACTCGACGACCAGGGCGGCACGGCGGAGGAGTGGCTGTGGAGCTTCTGCCCGGGGAAGGACCGTGGTTTCGTGCGCGGGCACCTGGGGCTGATGCTCTTCTCCGGGAGCGACGGCGAGAAGCCCCTGAGCGCCCTCTCCGGCGGCGAGGCCGCCCGGCTGGTGTTCAGCCGGCTGGCGCTGGAGCAGCCCAACGTCCTGGTGCTGGACGAGCCCACCAACCACCTGGACCTGGAGTCGATCGAGGCGCTGGTCGCGGCGCTCCGGAGCTACGAGGGTACACTGATCCTGGTGTCCCACGACCGCTGGTTCGTGAGCCAGCTCGCCACCCGCGTCCTGGAGATCAGCCCGGCGGGGATCCGCGACTTCCCCGGCACCTACGAGGAGTACGTCCACGCCTGCGGCGACGATCACCTGGACGTGGACACCGTGGTGCTCAGGGTGCGCCGGGAGGAGAAGAAGGGGAAGCGGCCCGGGGACTCGGCGACTCGTGGGATCGCGAAGGCCGCCCCCGCCGTCCGGCGGAACGGCGCGGACCGGCGCGGCGAGGAGCTCGTGGCCGAGATCGAGGCGGCCGAGACCCGGATCGCGGAGATCGACGCGGCCTTCTCCGTCCCCGGCTACTTCGAGACTACCCCTCCCGACCGGGTGAGGGGGATGAAGGGGGAGCGCGCTCGTCTCCAGGAGAGGGTGGAACGCCTGATGGAGGAGTGGGAGCGGCTGGAGAGCGAGGAGGTTGCGGCCGTCCGGTAGCGGCGCCCTCCGGCGCTCACCGTTTCAGCGCCTCCTCGATCCTCCGCCAGGTACGGCGCCGCCCCGGGATCTGCGACGTGCCCCGGGGCGAGGGCGGCCTCCCATGCTTCCATCGCGGAGGACGGGCCCAGTACCCGCTCCGTGAGTTCCCGGCACACCCGATCCAGTCGGGTGTCCCCGCCCCGGCACCGGGCGTGCGGGTCCTGCGGGGCGCGTCAGCCGCTCCTCGTCCTGCCCCGCCACTTCGAAGACAGCGGAGTCGGGTCCAGCGCCTCGGCGCCCGCCTTGATGTCGGACAGGGTGGGAGGGTCTGCCGCTGCACGCCCGGCAGCGCTGGGGTGACCGGCGCCGTCGCCCGCTCCCTTCCTCCCGCCTGTGTCTTCCGGCTCGCGGTCGTGCTCACGATCTCCACGCGGTGCTGAGATGCGCCCTCCTCCCCGCCTTCCGGCGAGGATCGGGCCGCGCGCTCAGGGCAGCGGGTCGAGGGTTGCCGTCTCCCCGCTCTTGGTGATGGTGTACTTCCACCGCCGGGCGCTGCGCTGGGTGACCGCGCGCACGATCGGGATGGTCGCCGTCAGGTCCACGGGGTTTCCGCCGTTCCTGCACGGGGTACGGTAGCGGTACTTCTGCCGGGCCGTGAAACCGTCGGCCCGGTACGGCTTCTTGAACGGCCTGGAAGTGTGCTCGTCCCCCATGGCCGGGTCCGTTCCCGGGATGTCGAAGTGGAACTCGGGGTTGCGCGTCGACCCGTTCCAGGGGGGCGACGGCCACACGAACGGGTTGCCGTTCGGATAATCGACAAGCTCCCCGAGCCAGACGTCGCGCAGGTCGTCCTGGTTTCCGGTGCTGGAGTCCCACTCGTACTCGAAGTAGAGCCTCCCCCCGCTCCTCTGTTCGACCTTGGTCTGATGGAAGTTGACCGGCACCGGGCACCCGTCCGACGGCGCGTCGCACGGGTCGGCTACGCCGGAGGCCGCGGCGGGGTCGGCAGGCATGCTCAGCCCGCCGCTCCCGGGCGCCGGTGGCCCGCCGGAGCCCGACGTGGCCAGCGCCGGCGTCCCCTGCCCCGCCGCGGCCCTGGGCGCCGGCCGGGTAAGCCGCTCCAGGAGCTGCCGGTCGTCTGTCGCCGTGCGGAAGAGCCACTCCAGCAGCCCCCGCGCGTCCGGGTCCTCCGCGTCGAAGTCCAGGAAGGCGCCCCCGCCCAGCGGGATCGAGGTGACGCCCAGCAGCACGTCCCAGCACTCCCCCCACTCCCGCTCCAGCAGCGTCCACCGCTCCGAGATCACGGGGAAGCCGAACACCCGCACCTGCAGGTGCGCGTCCAGCCCCAGCAGCACGCCCAGGCAGGTGCTCAGCCACGCCGTGTTGTCCAGCACGATCTCCCCGCCCCGGCACGAGACGTCCACCCGGTCGACCAGCTCCGTCCCCAGCGACAGCGTCCCCCGCCCGGTGAGCCCCGCGGTACCGTCCACCACGCTGAAGATGCACCCCCACCCCGCCCGCGCGGTCACGCTCCCCGTGAGCGCAAGCGTGCCCGATCCGCTGGCCTGCGCGTGCAGCTCGGCGTGGCCGGCGTAGATCCCGTGCACCGGGTCCACGTCCAGGCAGATCCCCGACAGCCACACCGGACCCACCCCCGCGCTCACCCCCGCGTCCAGGTCGCCCCGCGCCACCACCTCCACCAGCACCGGCACGGGGATGTCGCCAATGGGGATCACCAGCACGGTGTCGTAAAGCGGGATCTCACCGGTGGTCTCGGACCAGGACTCGCTGAACAGCTCCGTCCGGTCCACCAGCGGGATGTCCGGCAGGCAGAGCTGGAACTGCGTCTCTCCCGTAGGCGTCACCGTCGCCTCCGGGCACGGCCCCACGCAGAACCCCGTGACGTACGGCGCGTCCGAGAACGCCATCACCGAGTCGTGCGGCGGGCTCCCGAAGATCCACCCCACGCACTGCGGCGCTCCGTAGTTGCAGATGCACTCGAAGTCCGCCACCCGGTGGCACGGCCCCAGGATGCTCATCTCCCCGCCCGCCGCGCACCAGTCGTAGGAGCCGTCGTGCTGCCGGCACCCGTCGTGGCTCCCGCACTCCTGGTAGTTCGGGTACATCCAGAACACGTGCCGCCCGTCCGGCGTCTCCTCGCAGACGATCAGGTCCACCGGCGGCGTGCAGGTGTCGCAGTCCGGTCCGCACGCCCCGCGGCACTTGGCTCCGCTGGGGATCCCCGGATCGCGCGGGTACACCCACAGCGGGCCCATCCAGGGCGGCGTCGGGTGGCCGTGCCAGCCGCCGCCGTTCTGGGAGGGCATCAGCCCCAGGGCGTAGAAGACGTCGCACAGCGGGCAGTCGTCGGCGAACATCCCCCGCGGGATGTCCAGCGGGAGGGAGCTGAAGGGCACCGCATTCAGCACCGGCGGGTTGACGGTCAGCGAGGCCGAGGCGCCCGTGGAGCTGGCGCTGGCGGTCAGGAGCATCCCGGTGGAGAGCGTGGCGTCGCCGTGCCACATCCACAGTGGCCAGTAGAGCGTGCACAGGTTCATCCCCAGCAGCTTCAGCGCCCCGTAGCCGGCCAGCCCCAGGTCCAGCGCCAGCCCCAGGTTCTGGCTCTGGAAGGCCACCAGGCTGAAGCCGCTGAGCGACCCCGTGAATGCTCCGCCGATGGTGACCTGCGAGAGGACGATGCCGCGTCCGAAGCCGGCCAGCCCCGCCTCCACGCTCGCCACCGGGATCTGCAGGAGGAGCGGCGG
>DATAAL010000163.1:0-12125 GCA_036260145.1 Longimicrobiaceae bacterium
CAGCCGGTGCAGGAACCAGAGCCGCTCCTGGGCGAAGGAGAGGGGGAGTGGGCGGCTCCGGTCGGCGGGGAAGAGCGGGGGGAGGGCGGGCTCCCCGGCGGCGCGGCGGTCGGCCTCCACGCGGGCGGCCAGCGCCTCCACCGTCTGCGCCTCGAACAGGGCGCGCAGCCGCACCTCGGTCCCCAGCACGGCGCGCGCGCGGGACGCCAACCGCGTGGCCAGGAGCGAGTGTCCGCCCAGCTCGAAGAAGTTGTCCGTGACCCCTACCCGCTCCACCCCCAGCACCTCGGCCCAGACCGCGGCCAGCGCCTCCTCGGTGAAGGTGCGGGGGGCGACGTACTCCTCCACCCGGGCGGGGTCCGGCGCTGGCGCGGGGAGCGCCCGGCGGTCCAGCTTGCCGTTGGGGGAGAGCGGCATCGCCTCCAGCCGGACGAACGCCGCGGGGACCATGTACTCGGGCAGGCCGGCCAGCAGGTGCTCGCGCAGCTCGTGCGGCGTGGGCGGCGCCTCGCCCGGGGTGTAGTAGGCCACCAGCCGCCGCTCCCCCGGCCCGCCGGAGGCGACGTCGCGCACCGCGACCACGGCCTCGCGCACCCCCGGGTGAGCGAGCAGCGCGGCCTCCACCTCCCCCGGCTCGATGCGGAAGCCCCGCACCTTCACCTGCTCGTCGAGGCGCCCCAGGAACTCCAGGACCCCATCCGCGCGCCACCGCCCCCGGTCGCCGGTGCGGTAGGCGCGCCCCTCCTCCGCGGGGACGAACCGGTCTGCCGTCAGCTCCGGCCACCCCAGGTAGCCCAGCGCCACGCCGCTCCCCGACACCCGGATCTCCCCGGGGACGCCCACCGGCACCGGTTCACCCCGCGCGTCGCAGACTCGCAGCCGCACTCCCGGGAGCGGCGCTCCGATCGGGTGCCCCACGACGGCGCCCTCCGCCGGGACCTCCCACGCCGAGCAGATGATGGCGGCCTCGGTGGGGCCGTAGAGGACGCGGACGCGCGCCGCGGGGAACGCCGCCCGCAGCTCCTCCAGCAGGTCCGGCGGGACCAGGTCGCCCCCGGTGAGCAGGAGCCGCGCGCGGGGGAGCCCGCCCCGCTCCCGCGCCGCGCGCACCACCTGACGCATCAGCGCGGGGACCGCGTGCAGCACGGTGGCCTCGCGGGCGGCCTCCACCAGCGCCTCGGGGTCCGGTACCTGCTCGCGCCCCAGCACCCGCACGCTCGCGCCCGCGGCCAGCGGGGCGAGCAGCTCCAGCAGGGAGATGTCGAAGGCCACCGGGGCCAGCGCCGCCAGCTCGTCGCCGGGGCGGAAGCCGAGCACCTCCTGCGCCCCCGCGAGGGTGTGGGCGAGCTGCGCGTGCGCCACCATCACCGCCTTGGGCCGGCCGGTGGAGCCCGAAGTGTAGATCAGGTACGAGACGTCGTCCGGGGCCGGCGGGGGCGGGAGCTCGGGGGCGCCGGAGTCGTCCTCCGCCGCATCCACCAGCAGCGTCTCCGCAGTCTGGCCGGGGAGCGCACCCGCCAGCCTCGGCTCGGACAGCACCACCCGGGCGCCGGAGTCATCCAGCAGGAATGCCAGGCGCGCCGACGGGAGGCCCGGGTCGAGGGGGAGGTAGACGCCTCCCGCCTTCCACACGGCCAGAGGGGCAACCGGGGTCCAGGCGCCGCGCTCCAGGAAGACGCCCACCACGCTCCCCCGCCTCACTCCGCGCCGCAGCAGGCGGCGCGCGAGCCGGGTCGCGCGCGCGTCCAGCTCCGCGTAGGTGAGCCGCTCCCCGCCGGCCAGCACGGCTACGACGTCCGGGGCGAGCCGCGCCCGCTCCTCCACCCGGCGCCCCACGGGCTCCTCCCCCACCCCACCGCGCTCCGGCCCCGCGCCCCAGCGCTCCAGCAGCCGGCGCTCCTCCTCGTGGAGGAGAGGGAGGTCCAGCACCCGGCGCTCCGTGTCCGCGACCGCGGCGCCCAGGAGCAGGACGTAGGCGTCCAGCAGCCGCTCCGTGGTGGCGGCGTCGAACAGGTCGGTCCGGTAGTGGAGGAGGAGGCGCAGCCCGTCATCCCGCTCCTGGATGCGGAAGCCCAGGTCGAAGTCGCTCACCTCCTCGTCCAGGTACAGCTCGCCCACCTCCCCACCGGGAAACGCGGGGGGGAGCACCGCCGCGCCCTCCGCCGAGAGCACCACCTGGAAGACCGGGGTGTGCGCCAGGCTTCGCTCCGGCTGCAAAGCCTCCACCAGCCGCTCGAAGGGGAGGTCCTGGTGCGCGTGCGCGCCCAGGACCGTCTCCCGCACCCGCGCCAGCAGCTCCCGGAAGGTGGGGTCGCCGGAGACGTCGACGCGGAGCGCCAGCGTGTTGACGAAGAAGCCGATCAACCCCTCCACCTCGCGGCGCCCGCGTCCAGCGGCGGGAGTGCCCACCACCACGTCCTCCTGCCCGGACCAGCGGGCGAGGAGCACGTCGAAGGCGGCCAGCAGCGTCATGAAGAGCGTCACCCCCTCGCGCCGCGCCAGCGCGCGCAGCGCCTCCGCCCCGGCACGCGGGAGCACCCGCGAGAGCGTGGCGCCGCGCCCC
Organism: Longimicrobiaceae bacterium; assembly: GCA_036260145.1. Classification (GTDB taxonomy): domain Bacteria; phylum Gemmatimonadota; class Gemmatimonadetes; order Longimicrobiales; family Longimicrobiaceae; genus JAFAYN01. The sequence continues at coordinate 2,564 of DATAAL010000163.1, forward strand.
GCCGGGACGGACGGGCGCGGATGGTCGGTGGGCAGCTCCAGGAGCGCGGGGGCACCCGCCAGCCGCTCCGTCCAGTAGCCCAGCTGCTCCTCCAGCACGGCGCCGGTGAGCCGGCGCTGCTGCCAGAGCGCCCAGTCGGCGTACTGCACCTCCGGCTCGGGGAGCGGGGAGGGGAGCCCGGCGGCGAACGCCTCGTGCAGCGCCGCCAGCTCGCGGAAGAAGACGCCCATGCTCCACCCGTCGCTGACGATGTGGTGCATGCAGACCAGGAGCGTGGAGCGCTGCTCCGACTCCCGCACCAGCAGGCAGCGCAGCAGCGGGCCACGCCGCAGGTCGAAGGGGCGCAGCACGGCCTCCGACAGACGCCGGAGCGCCTCGGCTCCGCGGCGACTTTCCGGCAGCCCTGCGAGGTCCACCACGGGGAGCGGCACCGCGCCCGCCGGGGCGACCACCTGCACGGGGCCGGCGTCGGTGTCGGCGAAGACGGTGCGCAGCGGCTCGTGCCGCCGGACGATCTCGGCCAGGGCGCGCCGCAGCGTCGGCACGGCGGCGGGGACGCGGAGACGGAGCACCCGCGCCAGGTTGTAGACGGGGTTCCCGGGCTGGAGCTGGTCGATGAACCAGAGCCGCTGCTGCGAGAAGGAGAGCGGGAGCGGGCGGTCGCGGGGAGCACGCCGCAGCGCGGGCCCGGCCACCCCCGCGGACTCGGCGCGGGCGCGCTCCACCCGGACCGCGAGCCCCTCCACCGTGGGCGCCTCGAAGAGGGCGCGCAGCGGGAGTTCCACCCGGAACGCCTCGCGCACGCGCGCCACCACCTGCGTCCCCACCAGCGAGTGCCCGCCCAGCGCGAAGAAGTCGTCGCGCGCCCCCACCCGCTCCGTCTTCAGCACCGCGGCCCAGATCCCCGCCAGGATCTCCTCGGTCGGGGTGCGGGGCGCCACGAAGCGCTCTGCCTCGTCCGCGCGCTGGGGAGCGGGGAGGGAGAGGCGGTCCACCTTGCCACTGGAGGTGAGGGGGAGCGCCTCCAGCGGCACCACCACGGAGGGGACCATGTACTCCGGGAGCCGCTCCTTCAGCCCTTCGCGCAGCTCCGCGGCCCCCACCTCCGCCCCGTCCTCCGGCACCACGTAGGCCACCAGCCGCTTCTCCCCGGGGGCGTCCTCCCTCGCCACCACCACCGCCTCGCGCACCCCGGGGTGCGCCTCCAGCGCGACCTCCACCTCCCCCGGCTCGATCCGGAAGCCGCGGATCTTCACCTGGGTGTCCGCACGTCCCAGGAACTCCAGGGTCCCGTCCGCCAGCCAGCGGACCCGGTCGCCCGTCCGGTACATCCGCGCGCCCGCCTCCCCCCGGTACGGATCGGGAACGAACTTCTCCGCCGTGGCATCCGGGCGGTCCAGGTAGCCGCGCGCCAGGCTCACCCCGCCCACGTAAAGCTCGCCCGCGACGCCCACCGGCGCCGGGAGCAGCGCCCCGTCCAGCACGTAGCAGGCGGTGTTGGCGATCGGCCGCCCGATGGGCGGGAGCGGCGGCCAGGCCGCGGGGTCGCCCTCCAGCGCGTGGGTGGTGACGACGTGAGTCTCGGAGGGGCCGTAGTGGTTGTGCAGCGGCGCGCCGAGCGCGCGCAGCCAGCGCCGCAGCGGCTCGGTGACGCGGAGCTGCTCGCCCGCGGTCTGCACCTCGCGCAGCCGCGAGGGGGCCAGGCCGCGCGCGTCGCCGGCCTCGGCCAGGTGCTGCAGCGCCACGGCGGGCATGAAGAGGCGCTCCACCCCCTGGCGCTCGGTCGTCTCCAGCAGTTTCGCCGGGTCGTAGCGCAGCTCCTCGGGGATCAGCACCACGCGCCCCCCCGCGCCCCAGGCGGAAAACACCTCGTGGAAGGACGCGTCGAAGGAGATGGTGGCGAACTGCAGGGTGGCCGCGGCGCGCGGGCCCCGCCAGTCGCGCCCCTGCCAGTCGAGCAGGTTGACCAGCGGGCGGTGGGTCATGGCGACCCCTTTGGGGCGCCCGGTGGAGCCGGAGGTGTAGATGACGTACGCCAGGTTGTCGGGGTCCACGGGAACACGCGGGTCCCCGGCGTCCTCCCCCCCGCCGCCCGCCAGCACGACCTCGCCCCCGAACTCCGGCAGGCGGCCCAGCAGCTCCGCCTGGGTCAGCAGCACGCGCGCTCCGCTGTCGAGGAGCATGAAGGCGAGCCGCTCCGTGGGGTAGGCGGGGTCGAGCGGGACGTAGGCGCCCCCCGCCTTGAGGATCCCCAGCACCCCCACCATCATCTGCGGCCCGCGCTCCAGGCAGAGCCCCACCCGCACGTCGGGCCCCACCCCCATCCCCCGGAGGCGCCGCGCCAGCCGGTTGGCGCGCGCGTCCAGCTCCGCGTAGCTCAGCGCGCCTCCGTCGTACGCGACGGCGACGGCCTCCGGGGTGCGCGCCGCCTGCTCCGCGAACAGGTGGTGGACGCAGGCCCGCTCCGGGTATGGGCCCCGGGTCGCGTTCCACCCCTCCAGCACCTGCGTGCGCTCCGCGGGCGGGAGGATGTCGATCTCGTGGACGGGGCGCCCCGGCTCCTCGATGGCCCGCGCCAGTAGCACCCCGAGCTGCGCCGCGATCCGCTCCGCGGTGGAGGGGTCGAACAGCTCGGTCGAGTACTCAAGTGCGCACTCCAGCCCCCCACCCCGCTCGGTCGCCTCCAGCAGCAGGTCGAACTTGGCCGTCCCCGTCTCCACCTCGAAGCGCTCCAGCGTCGCCCCGGGAAGGTGCAGCTCGTCCGCGGGGGTGTTCTGCAGCACCAGCATCGCCTGGAAGAGCGGGTTGCGCCCGGGGCTCCGCTCCACCCGCAGCTCCTCCACCAGCCGCTCGAAGGGGACGTCCTGGTGGGCGTGGGCGCCGAGGGTCACTTCCCGCACGCGCGCCAGCAGCGCGCGGAAGTCGGGGTCCCCGGAGAGGTCGCCTCGGAGGGGGAGGGTGTTGACGAAGAAGCCCACCAGCTCCTCCAGCTCCCGGTGCGTGCGCCCCGCGACCGGGGTGCCCACCACCAGGTCGTCCTGACCGGCCCAGCGCCCCAGCAGGAGCTGCCACGCCGCCGCCAGCGCCATGAACAGCGTGGCACCCTCGCGCCGCCCGAGCGAGCGCACCGCGGCAATCGTGGCCTCCGGGAGCGGGAAGCGCAGCGTCAGCCCGCGCCCGCTGCGCACCGCGGGACGCGGCCGGTCGGTCGGCATCTCCAGCACCGCGGGAGCCCCCGCCAGGCGCTCGCGCCAGTACGCCAGCTGCCGCTCCAGGGTCTCGCCCGCCAGCCAGGAGCGTTGCCAGAGGGCGTAGTCCACGTAGCGCACGGGGAGCGCGGGAAGCTCCGGCTCCCCCCCGGCGACGGCGGCCGAATACAGGGCCCCCAGGTCGTGGAAGAGGACCGCCAGGCTCCACCCGTCGGTGACGATGTGGTGGGTGGCGAGGAGGAGGACGTGCTCCTCGTCGCCCAGGCGCAGCACCACGCCGCGGAGCTGCGGCTCCCGCGCCAGCCGGAAGGGGCGCCGCGCCTCCTCGCCCGCGCGGCGCAGCATGCACTGCTCGCGGGTCGCCGCGGGGAGCCCGGCCAGGTCCTCCACCGGGAGCGGGATGGGCCGGGGGGGGAGCACCCGCTGCACGGGGTGCCCGTCGGTCGTGGGGAAGACGGTGCGTAGCGACTCGTGTCGGGCGGAGAGCGCGTCCAGCGCCCGCCGCAGCGCCGCCGCGTCCAGCCACCCCTGCAGACGGAAGGCGAGAAGCTTGTTGTAGGCGGGGCTCCCCGCGTCCAGGGCGTCCACCACCCAGAGGCGCTCCTGCGCGAAGGAGAGCGGCGCGTCCCCCGGCTCCGCCACGCGCGCCGGCGCGGGGATCCGCGCGCGCTCCACACCCCCGCGCGCGCGCTCCACCTCGGCGGCGAGCGTCTCCACCGTGGGGGCGTCGAAGAGCGCGCGCACCGGCAGCTCCACCCCCAGCGCCTCCCGCACCCGGGCCCCCACGCGCGCCGCCAGCAGCGAGTGCCCGCCCAGCTCCCAGAAGTCGTCCCGCGCCCCGACCCGCTCCACGCCCAGCGTTTCCGTCCAGATCCCCGCCAGCAGTGCCTCCGTGGGGGTGCGCGGCGCCACGCGCTCCCCGTCCGCGGCTCTCTCCGGCGCGGGGAGGGCGCGGCGGTCGGTCTTCCCGGTGGGGGTGAGCGGGAGCCGGTCGAGCACGACCAGCGCGGAGGGGACCAGGTGCTCGGGGAGGCGCTCTGCCAGCCAGGCGCGCAGCTCCCCCGGCGCGGCCTGCGCCCCCGCCGCCGGGACCACGTACCCCACCAGCCGGGGGTTCCCCGGCACGTCCTCCCGCGCCACCACGGCGGCGTCCCGCACGCCCGGGTGCCGTAGCAGGACGCCCTCCACCTCGCCGGGTTCGATGCGGAAGCCGCGGATCTTCACCTGCCGGTCCACGCGCCCCAGGAACACCAGGTCGCCCCCCTCCGTCCGCCGCACCCGGTCGCCCGTGCGGTACAGCCGTGCCCCGGGATCCCCGGAGAAGGGGTCGGGGACGAACTTCTCCGCGGTGGCGTCCGGGCGCCCCAGATAGCCGCGCGCCACCCCGGGCCCGCCGATGTGCAGCTCCCCCTCGGCGCTGTCCGGGATGGGCTCCCCGGCCTCGTCGCAGACGTGCAGCGCCACACCGGGGAGCGGCCTCCCCACCATCGTCCCCGGGGTCCCGCCCGCGTCCGGAGCGGGGTAGGCGGCGCAGATGATGGTCCCCTCGGTGGGGCCGTAGAGGACATGCACCGCCGCCTGGGGGAAGGCCTCCCGCATCCGCTCCAGCAGTTCCGGGGCGACAGCGTCCCCGCCCACGAACACGCTCCGCAACCGCGGGAGCGCCCCGGCGCCGCGGGCCGCCGCGACGGCGGCCACCTCGCGCATCAGCGCGGGGACCGCGTGCAGCAGAGTGGCGTCGCCGAGCGCGTCCACCAGCGCCTCCGGGTCGCGCACCCGCTCGCGCGGGACCAGCCGCACCGCCCCACCGGCCAGGAGCGGGGCGAAGGTCTCGAAGAGCCAGATGTCGAAGGCGTGGGAAGCGAGCGCCGGCATCACATCGTCCACCCCGAGGCCGAACGCCGCGCCGCTCGCCAGGAGGGTGACGGCCAGGCCCCCGTGCTCCACGGCGACGCCCTTGGGGGTTCCCGTGGAGCCCGAGGTGTAGATGACGTACGCCAGTGCTCCGGGATCGGGGGACGACGAGCGCGGAGGCGCGGAAGTGCGGGAGTGCGAAACCGCTTCGTCCGGGGAAGGGTCGTCCAGCAGCAGCACGCGCGCCGCGTGCTCCGGGACCTGCTCCCGCAGCGCAGCCGTGGTCAGCAGCAGCGCCGCCCCCGAGTCCTCCAGCACGAAGCGCAGCCGCTCGTGCGGATAGGCCGGATCGAGCGGGACCAGGACGCCCCCCGCCTTCCAGATCGCCAGCGCCCCCACCACCAGCTCCGGCGAGGCTTCCAGGCAGAGCGCCACCGGCGTCTCCGGAGCCACGCCGTACGCGCGCAGCCTGAGCGCGAGCGCGTCGGCGCGAGCGTCCACCTCCCCGCGGGTGAGCCGCTCCTCCCCCGCCAGCAGGGCCAGGGCGTCCGGGGCACGCGCCGCCTGCTCCGCCAGCCACTCGTGCACGCGACCCGGCCTGGGGCGGTCCGCGGCGGGGGCGAGCCGCACGTCCACGGGGATGGGCTCCGGCCCGGTGGCGGGCAGGAGCTCGGGGTCGGCGGCGGGGGTAGGATCGGTCATGTACAGGCGCGGAGGGGGCCGGAGACCGGAAGAGGGGCGTCGCGCGCGGCCCGCATGCGAGTCGAGGCCCCCCGTCCGGAGAGCCTCTTCTTACGGTACATCAGTCGGAAGCCGTTCGCGGGCTGGCCGGTTCCTGGCGCCCGGGGTCCGCACGGTTTCCTTCTGAACACTAGAGCGGGAGCGCCGCCCTAGTCAAGGCGCCCGCGGCGACCCGCGCACCAGCGGCTCGGCGCCGGAGAGCGCCTCCGCCAGCACAGGTACCGCCTCGGGCGAACCCCGGTTCCCCAGCGCCACCGCCAGGTTGTGTAGCAGCCCCCGCTCGCGGAAGCGCTGGCAAGAGGGGATCTCGACCTCCAACGTTCCCGAGATTTGGGGAGAGACGTCTCCCTCCAACCGGTTGCCGGCGTGCGCTACCTTCTCGACACCAACGTCCTCACCGAGCCGGCGAAGCTTCGGCCCGATTCTGCGAGTCGTGGCCTGAGCGTCCTCACCCTCCTACCGTCCCCGCTCCATCACCCCCCGCAACCACGCCGCGAACGTCGACACCCGCGTGTACCGCTCCTCCACCCCGTACCGCCCCTCCCCGATGGACCCGCTGACCTGTCGCGACGACACCCCCGCCACGTACCGCACGCCGCCGCGCTCGATGAACGCCGGCCCGCCGCTGTCCCCCGGGCCGCTGATCCCCTCATGCTCCGTCGCGCGCCGGGAACCGGGTGCATCGAACGTGAAGGCGAGGTAATCCTCACGGACCCTGTCGATGCGGTTGGTGGCGCCTCGCAGCCGCCGGTCGCGGACGGTGGGGCCGGTCAGGCCGGTACCGGCAATGCCGGTACCGGCCAGGGTGACGAGCCGGCCCATCTCGTCGCGGCCTTCGTACAGCGCGACGGGAGCCACATTGGTCACCGGTTCGGCGAGTTCGATCAGGGCGATATCGTACGGCCCCATGTCGACCCAGTCCGGGTGCAGCACGATCCGCCTGACTTGGATGTCACGGCCGTTCACCCGCACGTTCCGACCGTACCCGGTGCGCCCCGACCTCGGGCGGGCGGGCGAGATTGCCGCAGCGATGTGCGCCGCGGTCAGCACCCAGCGCTCGCCGATCAGCGTGCCCATCCCGATCGGGACACGCTCCGCGGGTGCGGTCCGGCGCGGGAGGACGATCTCCACCGCCCCGGCGCCGTACTTCCGGCCGAGGCGGAACGCGGTCTCGTCGTCCATGTCGTGGCGAACCACGATGGGTGGGTCGGCAGCCGGCGCACCGGTGCAGAGTGCGGCGGCCAGTGCGAGGGTGCTCCAGTGCATCGTCATATCGTCCCTTCCTGTTCATTCGCTCGGTAATCCCCATCATGGAGAAGGGGCTCGGAGAGCGCGGATGAGATGCGGGCGGCGAGCTTCCGGACGTGGGGCTCGCGTACCATCGTGAAGTGGTTGCCAGGAGATACCGCGATCGCCATCCGCCCGCGGGTGAGGATCCGCCAGGGCGAGGCCTCCTCCTCGATGGGGGTGCCCCTGTCTTCCGCGCGGATCACCAGCACGTCGGCCGCGGAGGAGCCCGGACGGTAGCGCCGCAGGGCCGCGACGTTGCTCCGGAAGACCGTCCACAGGCGCTCGAAGCGGGCGAGGTCCAGTTCGGGGGGGAGCGCGTCGGCTGCCAGGGCGGCCTCCCAGGCCCGGCGCAGCCGCTCCCCCGGGTCGCTCCGCATCAGCTCCCCCGCGGAGAGGGCGATCCGCTCCAGGGGAAGGCCCAGGTGCAGGGCGAAGCTCGCCAGCAGTTCCGGGTCCATGGCGTCGGCGAGCGGAATTTCCTCCCCCTCCCCGGTCGGCGAGGGGTCCACCAGCACCAGCAGCTCCACCACGTCTCCGGCGGCCTCCACCTGGCGCGCCATCTCCCAGGCCACCACCCCGCCCATGGACCATCCGCCCAGCCGGTATGGACCTACCGCCTGCACGGAGCGGATCTCCGCCAGGTAGTCCGCCGCCATCTCCTCCACCCGGGAGTGCGGGACCTCCCCGTCCTCTAGCCCCCGCGACCGCAGACCGTAGAACGGCTGGTCAGCGCCGAGGTGGCGGCTCAGCTCCGCGTAGCCGAGGACATTGCCGCCCGCCGCATGGACGAAGAAGAGCGGCCGCGCGGCGCCCTCCGAGCGGACCGGCACCAGCGTCGAACCGGCTCGTAGCGCCTTCCCGCCGCGCAGCGCCTCGGCCATCCGCTCCACGGTGGGCCGGCCGAACAGCTCCGCCACCGGGAACGGCGTCCCGGCGAGCTGCTCCACCCGCGCGGCGAGCCGCACCGCCAGTAGGGAGTGACCGCCGAGTGCGAAGAAGTCGTCCCGCACCCCCACGGGACGCACGTCGAGCAACTCCTCCCAGAGCCGGGCGAGACTCAGCTCCAGCTCATCGCGCGGCGGGAGGTACGTCTCGCCGGGAGCCCACCCAGGCGCGGGGAGGGCGCGCCGGTCCGTCTTCCCGCTCCCGGTGAGCGGGATCTCGTCCAGGAGCACGACCGCGGCGGGGACCAGGTACTCCGGGAGGCGCCCCATCAGCTCCGCCCGCAGCTCCGCCACGGACACGTCCCTGACCGCGGGGACCACGTAGGCCACGATGCGCCGGTCGCCCGGCGCGTCCTCCCGCACCACGGCCACGGCCCGCCGCACCCGGGGGTCGCGCTCCAGCGCGCACTCGATCTCCCCCAGCTCGATACGGAAGCCGCGCACCTTCACCTGGAAGTCGGTGCGTCCGAAGTACTCCAGCTCTCCCTCCGCCCGCCAGCGCACCCGGTCCATGACCCGGTACATCCGCGACCCCGGCGCGCCGAACGGGTCCGGAAGGAAGCGCTCCGCAGTCAGATCCGGCTGGCCCGCGTACCCGCGCGAGAGCCCCTCCCCCGCCAGGTACAGCTCCCCGATCACGCCGACCGGAACCGGCCGGAGCCGGGCGTCCAGGACGTACACCCGGGTGCCGGCGACCGGGTGGCCGACGAGGACCTGCGCGCCGCCTTTCTCCACCAGGGAGTAGGTGGAGTACGTAGTGTCCTCGGTGGGACCGTAGAGGTTGCCCACCTTCTCCACCGTACCGAGCCCGTAGAGCGCCTGCGCCAGGTCGTCCGGCAGCGCCTCGCCCCCGAGGTTGAGCGTCCTCACGGTCGCCGGGATCGCCCCCATGCGCAGCAGCTCGGCCGCCGCTGTGGGTACCATGCTGGCGTGGACCACCGGCTCCGGGGCGTGGGGCAGCTCCAGGGCATTCTCCACCATCACCAGCTTCCCGCCCCAGCAGAGCGTGCCGAAGACCTCTGCCACCGAGACGTCGAAGTTGATCGATGTGGAGAAGAGCACCGACGACCGCTCTTCGTCTGAGACGGCCTCCCGCAGCCAGTGCAGCAGCGCCACCACGCTGGAGTGGCGGACCATCACCCCCTTGGGGCGTCCCGTCGATCCCGAGGTGAAGATCACGTGCGAGAGGTTCTCCGCCAGCACCCCGCTCTCGGGGGCCTGCTCGGGCTCCCGGGCGAGCGCCTCCGCCTCCACCTCCAGGACCAGCAGCTCGGGCGCGTCCTCGGGGATGCGTCCGGTCAGAGCGGACCCGGTGACGACCAGCCGCACCCCTGCGTCCTCCACCATCCATCCCAGACGCTCCGGCGGGTAGGCCGGGTCGAGCGGGACGTATGCGCCGCCGGCCCGGAGCACCGCCAGCAGGACGACGGGCAGCTCCTGGGTCCGGGGGAGGCAGACGCCCACCCGGGCGTCGGGACCGACGCCGCGCCGCCGCAGCGCGTTCGCCAGCCGCGCCGACCTGCG
>DATAAL010000164.1:0-1755 GCA_036260145.1 Longimicrobiaceae bacterium
GCTGCTCTCCGCCTTCCAGGCGCTGCTGGGACGCTACGCGGGGCAGGAGGACGTCAGCGTGGGCACCGTGGTAGCCGGGCGCAACCGCACCGAGATCGAGGGGCTGATCGGCTTCTTCGTCAACACGCTGGTGCTGCGCGCCGACCTCTCGGGCGACCCGACGGGCGCGGAGCTGGTGCGGCGGGTGCGGGAGGGGACGCTGGGGGCGTTCGCGCACCAGGAGGTGCCGTTCGAGAAGCTGGTCGAGGAGCTCTCGCCGGAGCGGAGCCTGACGCACACCCCGCTCTTCCAGGTCCTGTTCACGCTGCAGAACCAGGAGGGGAGGGGGCTGCGCCTGGGACCGGTGCAGGCGGAGCCGCTGTCGGGAGGGGAGGAGATCGCGAAGTTCGAGCTGAGCCTGGGGATGGCGGAGCGGGACGAGCGGATCGGCGGGGGCATCAGCTACCGGGCGGACCTGTACGAGGGGAGCACCATCGAGCGCATGGCGGAGCACTTCCGCACCCTGCTCGACGCGCTGACCGCCGCGCCGCAGCGGCGGCTCTCGGAGCTGCCGCTGCTGGGAGCGGCGGAGCGGCGGCAGGTGCTGGAGGCGTGGAACGCCACGGAGCGGCCCTACCCGGCGGGGCTGCGGGTGCACGACCTCTTCGCCGCCCAGGCGGCGCGCACCCCGCAGGCGACCGCCGTCAGGTGGCGAGGCGAGCGGCTGAGCTACGCCGAGCTGGAGCGGCGGTCGAACCAGCTGGCGCAGGCGCTGCGGCGGCGCGGAGTGGGCCCGGAGAGCCGGGTGGGGGTGTGCCTGTCGCGGACGCCGGAGCTGCTGGTGGCGCTGCTGGGGGTGCTGAAGGCGGGCGGGGCGTACGTGCCGCTGGACCCGGCGTACCCGCAGGAGCGGATCGGCTATATGCTGGAGGACGCGGGGATCGCCCTGGTGCTCACCGAGTCCGCCCTGGCCGGGCGTGTCCCCGGGGGGACGGCGGCGCTCCTGGAGCTGGACCGGGAGCGGGAGGCGCTGGCGGGGGAGGCGGAGGAGGCGCCGGAGAGCGGGGTGCTGCCGGAGAACCTGTCACACGTGATCTTCACCTCGGGCTCGACGGGTCGACCCAAGGGGGTGATGATCCGGCACTCCAGCGTGGTGGTCCTGCTGCACTGGCTGCGGGAGACCGTCTCGGACGAGGAGAGGAGCTCGGTGCTGTTCTCCACCTCCATCAGCTTCGACGTCTCGGTGGCGGAGGTGTTCGGCACCCTGAGCTGGGGTGGCACGCTGGTGCTGGTGGAGAACGCCCTGGAGCTGGCGAACGTCGAGGAGCCGGTGGTCTACGCCAGCATGGTCCCCAGCGCCGCGGCCGAGCTGCTGCGCAGCGGTGGGATCCCGCGGAGCGTGCGGACCCTCAACCTGGGCGGCGAGGCGCTGCCGAACCCGCTGGCGCAGGGGCTCTACGCCCTGGACCACGTGGAGAGGGTGGGGAACCTGTACGGTCCCACCGAGGACACCACCTACTCCACCTACGCGCGGGTGGAGCGCGGCGGACGCCAGGTGTACGTCGGCCGCCCGGTGGCGAACACGCAGGCGTACGTGCTGGACGCGCAGCTGCAGCCGGTGCCGACCGGCGTCATCGGGGAGCTGTACCTGGCGGGCGACGGCCTGGCGCGCGGGTACGCGGGCCGGCCGGAGCTGACCGCGGAGCGCTTCCTCCCCAACCCGTACGGGGCGCCCGGGTCGCGGATGTACCGGGTGATGGACCGGGTGCGGTGGCG